>CADCOO010000113.1 GCA_902803085.1 uncultured Planctomycetota bacterium | reverse complement strand
TAACATGATGACCGATCCCATTGCCGATATGTTGACTCGTATCCGCAACGCCGTTAGGGTTGAGAAAGAGATTCTCGACGTTCCTTACTCGAAGCTGAAGGCTGGCGTCGTCGACGTCCTCAAGCGCGAAGGCTATATTTGGAACTACGAAATCGTCGACGGTACGCCGAGCAAAACGATTCGCATCCAGCTCAAGTACAGCATGAGCGGCGAACGCGTTATCCAATCGATTCGTAGAATTAGCAAGCCGGGCCGCCGCGTCTACAGCGCGTCCAACGATTTGCGTCCCGTCCTCAACGGATACGGCATTACCATTCTCAGCACGAACAAAGGCGTCGTAAGCGATCGCGAAGCGCGAGCGCAGAATATCGGCGGCGAAGTTCTCTGCGAGATTTGGTAGTCGGCAAATAGCAAACGAAGTCGGCGGCGCTATCATGCGCAAGGTTTTTACCAAGAGTTTGTTCGCGCCCCTTGACGAATCGTTCGCACACTATATATTTTTACTAATGCAATGCTGGATTCGAGCGCTCGCCCTCGGCGAGCGCGCGTCAACCCAGAGTTCACGTCGCGCGTTTCGTATGACGCGCCCGATTACCCGAACAAAGACGTTAGTCCCATTTTGTTGTAAGACAAGTTGGCATGGATTTTTTTGAGGGGCGAGGGGCGGTATGCGCGTCGAGACGTCGAACCCTTGAAGAACGCATGGCGTTCGAACGGGTCGTTCGACGTTCGTCTGGAATAAAGATTGCTACAAAGCTACACGTTTCAGCAAAGGTAAACACGTTATGTCACGTATTGGAAAGAAGCCGGTCGTCGTTCCCGAAGGCGTTACCGTCGTTGTTAACAATGATCGGGAAGTTACGGTTAAGGGACCGAAGGGCGAGCTTTCGCGATCCTTCCGTCCGGAAGTTGGCGTGAAATTCGACTCCGACGCCAAACACATCGTCGTTGAACAACTCAACGAAACTCGCATTGCTAACGCAATGCACGGTCTTACGCGCGCGCTCATTCAAAACATGGTGATCGGCGTTACGCAAGGCTACGAAAAGAAGCTTGAAATCTTCGGCACGGGTTATCTTGCCGCCGTGCAAGGGAACGTCCTGCAGGTTCGCGTTGGTTTCGCGAATGAAATCCACAAAGAGATTCCCGCAGATCTTACCGTGAAGTGTCCCGACCAGATGCACGTCGTCGTCTCCGGTTGCGACAAGCAAAAGGTCGGTCAGTTTGCCGCCGACGTTCGCGCCATTAAACCGGCGGAGCCGTACCTCGGCAAAGGCATTAAGTATGAGGGCGAAGTGATTCGTCGTAAAGTCAGCAAAGCGGCGGGTAAGAAATAATCGTAACGATTGGCCCGTTGGCGTCGCGTAGGTTTCAACCGCGACAATAAACGAGCGGTAACGCGCGACTTTTTGCATCAGTTCACTTCAATAGAAAATCTTGCGGAACTACAATGAGAAAACAACTCCGTCTGAATAAACAACGCAGGACTCGCAAATTCCGAGTCTCGAATGCGGTCAAAAAGGTAAGCTCTCGTCCGAGAATGTGCGTGTTTAGAAGTTCTCGCCACATTAGCGTTCAGGTCGTCGACGATCTCGCCGCTAAGACGCTTGCGAGCGCGAGCACGTACGAGAAAGATTTCCGCGCCTCGAATAAGACGGGCGGAAACGTCGAAGCGGCCGCCGTCATTGGCAAGCTGATCGGCGAACGCGCTCTCGCGGCGGGCGTAACCGCAGTCGCTTTCGACCGTAAAGGCTACAAGTATCACGGTCGAGTCAAGGCTCTTGCCGACGCCGCTCGCGACGCCGGTCTCGATATTGGCGCCAAAGGATCTGAGGAATAGTCGAACAACTGCGCGCTAAGACGTCGGTTCACTCTGACCGACTCTGAAGCAGAAGGAAAAATATAATGGCAAGTGAAAATAGAAAAGAGAAGAGCGAATTCATCGATAAGGTCGTAAGAGTTAATCGATGTTCGGCTACGGTCAAGGGCGGTCGTCGTTTCAGCTTTACGGCGCTCGTCGTTGTCGGCGACGGCAAAGGCAGAGTCGCCTGGGGTTACGGTAAAGCCAACGAAGTGCCCCCCGCCGTCAATAAGGCGCTCCAAGACGGACAGCGTAAGCTCGCGCCCGTCTGCCTCGATAAGAACACGATCCCGCACGCTGTCGAAGGGACCTTCGGCGCGTCTCGCGTAAAGCTAATTCCGGCTCGTCCCGGTACCGGCGTTATCGCCGGCGCCGCCGTGCGCGCCGTATGCGAAGCTGCTGGTATTCGCGATATTCTCACCAAGTCCTACGGTAGCGCGAACCAGACGAACCTCGTTAAGGCAACGGTCGAAGCTCTTAATCAGCTTCGTACCAAGGAACAAGTCGCGAATCTTCGGGGAGTTGAGCTCTAATGAATATCAATACAATACTTAGTCAAGCCGGTAAGAATAAGGGCAAGAATCGCGTCGGTCGCGGTCCGGGTTCTGGCAACGGTAAAACGGCTGGTCGCGGCGCCAACGGTCAAGGTTCTCGCGCCGGTTTCTCCCTTTCGCCGACTTTCGAAGGCGGTCAGTTACCCCTTGCGCGTCGTATTCCGAAGCGCGGATTCAATAACAAAGTATTCGCCGACGTCGTTGAAAGCGTCGCCGTTAAGAGCGTCGTAAGAAAGTTCGATCCCAGCGTTGAGATCACTCCTGAAACGCTCATGCAACGCGGTCTCATCTCCAGCGACAAGTCGATCGTCAAGCTGATTGGCGCCGACGAGCTTCCCGCCGCTTACAAGTTCAAAGTTCATCGCGTTTCCAAGGGCGCGAAAGAAGCCGTTGAAAAAGCGGGCGGTTCGATCGAGATTCTGCCCGGTAAGAAGCCGGTCGTCAAAAACAAGATGGGCTCCAAGAAGACGAAGAAAGCCTAATTCTTCCGGACGCCCTTCATGCGGCCCTTGAAGGCGAGTTCCTTTCGGTTGCAATAGTCGTTGACGTAAGCGACCACACAATTGCAAAACGTTCGGTTGGGCTCATCGACCGGACGTTTTTTTATCGTTTAACGGCGGAGCGCGCGATTCATTGCGGCGCGCAGTAATAAACTCTTCCGTTTTTGACGAATATTGCCGATTTCACCGGTTCCTCGCCTTGTTGAAATTCGGTTTTCATTTAAAATGTTGACGTCCTTTTTGGGCGCGACGTTTTTTAGACGCGTCGACGCGTTAAGCGGCGTCGCGTCGTTGGAGTTAGACGACGGTCAGAGGGTCGCCGAAAAGAAACGGTCGTTGGCAAACGGCGCGCGTTCCTTCGAGCAGCGCGAGACGACGCGGTTCTTATACTCGACGACGACCCAGTAGTTATATAGAAAATCTGCGAGCGCGAGCGCGCGTAGTCGCAGACGCAAGAAGCGAGCTCTACTACAAGAGGTCTGCGATCGTGCGATCGGACGTTTGACGGTCGTTGCGTAGCGCTTTTGAAACGAGCGGCTCTTCCTAGATCGAGGTTTCGATGTTTTCAAAATTTAAGACGATGTTCTCCATTCCGGAGCTGAGAAAGAAGATTCTTCTTACGCTCGGTTTGCTTGCTATCTATCGACTCGGCTGGAATATCTTTCTGCCGATGATCGATACGAGAATGGTTTCCGCGTTCAATACGGGCGGGGCCGACCTTGGCGACCTCCTTAATCAGGTTGCGGTCTTCTCCGGCACGCAGCTGGATCAGATGACGATTTTCGGTCTCGGCATCATGCCGTACATTTCGGCGTCGATTATTTTCCAGTTGCTAGCGACGGTTTACGAACCCCTTGAGAAGCTCCAGAAGGAAGGCGAAACCGGTCGTAAAAAGATCAACGAGTACACGCGTTACGCGACGATTCTCATTTGTATTATTCAGTCGATGGCGTACCTTTCCATGCTCAACGCGCAGGCTAGCCAACAGATGGCGTCGGGAGGCGAACAGCAGATGTTCCTGAGCGCGTGCGTCGGCGAGGACGGACGTCTAACCTTCGCATGGTATTGGCTCGCGATCCTTATTATGACGACGGGCACCGCGTTTCTCATGTGGCTTGGCGAGCAGATCGACGAGTACGGCATTGGGAACGGCATTAGTTTGCTGATTATGGCGGGCATCTTGGCTCGCGCTCCTGGCGCGTTGCAGTCTCTCTGGCGAGCGGCTGCGGCGGACGGCGGCATTCACCTCGGCAATCAGTTTGGTCCCGACACGCTCCTGTTGCTCTTCGCGCTCTTTATCATCGTCGTCGTGGCGGTGGTCTACGTAACGAAGGGTCAACGTCGTATTCCGACTCAAAGCGCGAAACACATTCGCGGTCGTCAGGTTTACGGCGGCAATCGTCAGTATCTGCCGTTGCGCGTGAATCAAGCGGGCGTCATGCCGATCATCTTCGCGAGCAGCTTGTTGCTCTTCCCGCAATTCCTGTTTGCGTACCTTGCGAGCAATACGGTATCCGAAGCGTCGTGGTGGACGACGTTCGTTCGCGAAGGTCACAATATTTTCAGCGGCAGTCGTTCCTTCACGTACGTCTTGCTCGACATTATTCTGATCTACTTCTTCTGCTACTTCTGGACGGCGGTAACCTTCAATCCGAAGGATATGGCGGACAATCTCAAGAGAAGCGGCACGTTCATTCAGGGTTATCGTCCGGGCGCGAGCACGGCGAATTACCTCGAAAAGGTCATGTTGCGCATAACGTACGTCGGGGCCTCGTTCCTCGCGATCATCGCGATCGTTCCGACGCTCATTACGAACCTCATGCACGTCGAGTACAGCCTTGCTAGTTTCTTCGGCGGCACGAGCCTGCTCATTGCCGTTAGCGTCGTGCTCGACCTAGTCGATAAGATCGACGCGCACCTTATTATGCGCAATTCGAAGGGCTTGCTCGAAAACTAATCATATCCGGCGCGCGACGCATCGCGAATCGCCGATCGTATTGACGGCGTTCCGCGCTTCCTAGGACGCGCGGAGCGCCATTTCTCTTTTAAACGTTTAACAAGTCAAGCGAAGACGTAAATTGCGCGCGGCTTGACATAGGAATAGGAATTACGAAATGCGAGTTGTTTTTGTTGGACCTCCCGGCGCCGGTAAGGGCACGCAGGCGGAGAATATCGTTCGCGATTACGGTTTGTTCCATCTTTCGACCGGCGACGCGCTCCGCGCGGCGGTTAAGGCGCAAACGCCGATTGGTCAGGAAGCGGAAAAGTATATGAGCGCCGGCGCGCTCGTTCCGGACGAGATCGTGATCGGCGTCGTCGTCGAACGCCTCGACGAAGCGAAAGACGGATGCCTTCTCGACGGTTTTCCGCGCACGATTGCTCAAGCGGAAGAGCTTGATCGCATTCTTGCCGAGAAGAACGCGCCGCTCGACGTCGTTCTTGAACTCGACGTTCCTGAAGAGGAACTCTTTAAGCGATTGGCGTCGCGCGGGCGCGCCGACGACAATCCCGAGGTGATTAAGCAACGTCTGGTCGCGTACCACAATCAGACGGAACCTCTCGTCGGTTATTACACGGGCAAAGGCGTTCTTCGCAAGATAGACGGACTTGGAACGGTCGAAGAGATCTACGGACGCATTAAGGCGGTTCTCGACGAATTCAAATAATCGTCGCGGCATATGTTCGTCGGACGACTTTCCTCAAACGCGTTTGAGTTCGTCCTGTTCCCAAACGCGTTTGAATCTTTGAGAGCGTCGCGCTGTTAGCGACGCGCGCTCGACTCAATTTTGAAAGGCTAGGTTTCGGTTATGCTTTCTTTAAAAACCGAAAAGGACGTCATGAAGATGCGCAAGGCGGGGTTGCTCACGTGGGCGGCTCATGAACTTGTGCGCAGTATAATCCGCCCCGGCATGACGACGCGCGAATTGGACGCGGAAGTGGAGAAGCTCTTTTTGCGCAATTACGCGATCGGGATGTTCAAAGGCGTTAAAGGTCGCGTTCCATTTCCGAACGTAACGTGCATTTCAATTAACGAGCAGGTCGTGCACGGTATCCCGGGCTCTCGCGTGATTCAAGAGGGGGACGTCGTGAGCGTCGACACGGGCTGCAAGGTGGACGGCTGGTGCGGGGACGCGGCGTATTCCAGTATTGTCGGCGAGGCGTCGGAGCGCGCGCAGAAGCTGGTGAGGGTCACGCGCGAGACGCTCTATCTCGCGATAGAAAAGCTGAAGACGGCGCGCTATTGGAGCGAGGTTGCTCGCGAGATGCAGAAGCACGTTCGTCAGAACGGTTTTTCGGTCGTTGAATCGTTTGTCGGTCATGGAATCGGTCGAACGATGCACGAAGATCCTCAGGTGCCTAATTTCATCTACGACGAGTTCCTTCGTCGTGAGGATTTCCAGATCAAGCCGGGGCTTGTAATAGCGATCGAGCCGATGGTGAACGTCGGGGGCAAACGAGTGAAACAACTCGGGGATTACTGGACGGTGGCGACGTCGGACGGTAGTCTTAGCGCGCACGAAGAGCACACGGTTGCGATAACGAAATCGGGCCCGTTCGTTCTCACGGCGCCTCCGGAAACGGAAGAAGAACGCAAGCTGGTCGATCAATTCTTCGATCGTTACAGGAACAACCAGTAACCAAAGAGTCGGTAGGGGAGAGAAGATTTTTAAAATGGGTAAACTTTAAAAAATTTCTCAAGAAGCCCCTTGATAATTTGGCCGGTTGGGGTACAATCCAATACAATTGACTTACGGTGGCGACGGCGCGTCCGCGTCGTTGTGCGACCGCGTCTGTTTTTAGTAGTGGTGGTAAGATGAAAGTACAAGCTAGTGTGAAGCGAATTTGCGAAAATTGCAAGATCGTTAAACGTAAGGGCAAGGTCTACGTGATCTGTGTCAATCCTCGACACAAGCAGCGTCAAGGCTAAGCGAAACTGCGAATTCATGGCTAGTCAGGCGGAAGACGACGATCGGGTAATGTTTTAAACGCGTGCAGCCATGATTCGCGCCGACGGTTGGCGACGTCGCCAGACCGTTTTTGTTAAACCCTATTTTTGGAGAAGATAAATGCCTCGTCTATTAGGCGTTGATATTCCGAACAATCGTCCCACGGCGGTGGCGCTGACGTACCTGTACGGCGTCGGACCGCAAATCGCGCGAGAGCTATGCCTCAAGGCCGGCGTTGATCCGGTCGTTCGCGCGCGCGATCTCAAAGAGGACGAGATTGCAAGACTGGCCGCCTTGCTCGACAACGACTACGTCGTTGAAGGTCAACTGCGCCGCCAAGTCGCTCAAAATGTTGCCCGTCTTCGTGAAATTGGTTGCTATCGCGGTATTCGTCACCGAAAAGGTCTCCCCGTTCGCGGACAGCGTACGAAAACCAACGCGCGTACTCGCAAAGGTCCGAAAAAGACCGTTGCCGGTAAGAAAGGCGTT
>CADCOO010000112.1 GCA_902803085.1 uncultured Planctomycetota bacterium | reverse complement strand
TAGGTGCACCAGTTGCAAACGAAAGCGACGATCTTCGGTTCGAAGGAGTCGGTAGATTTCGTTTCAGAATTCATAACAACGTTCCTTTATTAAATCCTTAGTTCGACGTTCGTTTTAAAAGACGTCGGCGAGCGACTCAACTTGCGCGTAAACCTGATCGTCGGTGAAGCCGATCAGATCAATGGACTTCGACGGACAGACCGCGACGCACGTGCCGCAACCCATGCACAAGCCCGGATTGACGCGCGACGTGTTCTTAATGAAGTTCCCTTTGCGGTCGCGAATCTCTTCAATAGCGATCGCTTGATAAGGACACGCCTTAACGCACGCGCCGCACGCGGCGCATAGCTTTTCGTCGACGTTGGCGATTTCCGGCTCGCGCGTAAGGAAGGGTTGGCTCAACATGATGAGCGCCTTTCCAGCGGCGGCGGAAGCTTGCGCGACGGTTTCCGGAATGTCTTTCGGACCCTGGCACGCGCCGCAAACGAAGACTCCCGCCGCGTTCGTTTCGACGGGGCGTAGCTTCGGGTGCGATTCGCTGAGGAAGCCGTATTCGTTGTATCCGACGGAGAGCTTTTGAGCGAGTTGCTTAACGCCGGAGCTTGGCATAATGGCGCCGGCGAGTACGACCATGTCGGCGTCGACGACGCACGGCTTGCCGGTCAACGTGTCGGCGCCGTAGCATCGATACTTCTTTTCGCCGTCGATTGTAACCTGCTCGATCTTGGAGACGCGTCCGCGATGATATTGCGCGCCGTCCTGCTCGATAGCGCGTCGTACGAACTCGTCGTACATCTTGCCGCCGGAGCGAATATCCATGTAGAAGACGTGCGCTTCGCCGTCGTGCACCTTGTGCTTAAAGAGCATGGTGTGCTTGGCGGTGTACATGCAGCAGATCTTGGAGCAGTAGGTAATTCCCTTGGCGTTGTCGCGGCTGCCGACGCATTGAATGAAGACGATATTCTTCGGCGTTTTGCCGTCGGACGGACGCTTCGGCTCGCCGCCGGTCGGGCCGGACGCCGAGATAATGCGTTCGAATTGGAGCGAATCGACAACGTCGGGATACTTGCCGTAGCCGTATTCGGCGTAGCCCTTGATATTCGGGTTCTCTTGCTCCTTCTTAATGGAGTAGAGCTGATATCCGGTCGCGGCGACGATGGCGCCGACTTCCACTTCGACGAATTTATCTTCGTCATGGAAGTTGATCGCTTCCGTCTGGCATTTCTTCTGGCAGATACCGCAGAGCTCTTTGCCGTTCTTCATGCTCTGGAGGCGCATGCAGTTGTCGGCGTCGATTGTCGGTCGCGCCGGAACCGCTTGCGGGAACGGAATGTAGATCGCGCCGCGATTGCCGAGATTGTAGTCGAAAGAGTTCGGAATCTTGTTCTTCTTAGGACAAGCGTTCCAGCAGGAACCGCACCCTGTGCATTTCGCAATGTCGACGTAACGCGCCTTTTGACGAATCGTCACTTTGAAGTTGCCGACAAAGCCGTCGACCTTTTCCACTTCGGAGTAGGTCATGAGCTTGATGTTCGGATGCTGACCGACTTCAACCATTCTCGGCGTCAGAATGCACTGAGAGCAGTCTAGAGTCGGGAAGGTCTCGGAGAGTCCCGCCATTTTACCGCCGACGGACGGCTCGCGTTCGACGAGAATAACCTCGACGCCTCCCGCCGCAATGTCGAGCGCCGCTTGAATGCCGGCGACGCCGGCGCCGATAACGAGCGCGCGTTTGGTGACGGGCACTTTAATCGGATCGAGCGCGTGGTTTCTTCGAACCTTTTCCACCGCCATGCCAATGAGCTGAATCGCTTTTGCGGTCGCGACCTCTTTATCGTTATGAACCCAGGAGCACTGCTCCCGAATGTTGGCCATTTCGATCAAATAGGGGTTGATTCCAGCGGTTTCGCACGTCTTACGGAAGGTCTTGAGGTGCATATGCGGCGAGCAACTTGCCACGACGACGCCGGTGAGACCAAGCTCGTGGATCTTGCTAGCGATCAGCGATTGCCCCGGTTCGCTGCACATATATTTGTAGTTCATGCTGCAGGCGACGCCTGGGAGTTTCGAGATAGCCTCGGAGACCCTGTCGACGTCG
>CADCOO010000111.1 GCA_902803085.1 uncultured Planctomycetota bacterium | reverse complement strand
GTCGCTACATTACACAAAAACAATTGCAACTGGAAAAGCAATCCAATAAACTCCCCCAACAAACTAGCAACGCAATAAACCAACCTGTCGCAGTACGCTTGCGATCCGACCGAAGCGGCGCAGCCGCGTAGGTCCGCGAGGGCCACGGTTTCAGCCGGGGCGACCCGGGCGGGCCTCAATTTATAACCGCCCATAACCGCGAATAACCGCCGATATGCATCGAACCAAACCGACCGCAATTGGCTCAAAAAAATAAACGTCAACAACACGCCAACGCTCATTCCACGCGTTATCGCTCGCGCCCCACACGGGGGCAAGGCCCGCGTTATCGTCGGCCCCCCATGAATGGGGGCGCGAACGATAACGCGTTGATTTGTTATTTGCAACCGGGTTGGCGCGAGGTATGCGGGTTTGTTATCCACGTTTATTGGGCGATTGCCAATTGCAATTGCATTTGTGTAATGTAGCGACCAACGGAAGCGGGCGATAACCAACCGCGCGGCGAGTGCGAAACGCCAACCCGGGCTCCGGGTCGCCCCGGCTTCAGCCGGGGCGCGAGCGTTAATTAAAGCGCCTTGTTAATTCCTACAGCGCCTTAACCTCGTCTCGTATCGCGGCGCCAACGTCGAAGGATCCGTTCGTTTTACCGTTAACTTCGATCTTCAGCGGCGTCGTGTCCTTCGAGCCGAATTCCGGCGCGACGAGATTGTACGCCTTGCCGCCGCTTATGGCGTCGCTTGCCGAAACCTGTTGCGCTTCAGGCTCTTCAACGATCTGCTTGCTCACGACGACAACGTAATTCCCATTCGGCGCGCCGGGATACGTCCCGTGCGTATAGATTTTCGCAACTCCGGAGGCGTCCGTCGTTCCGCTCACCGCCCACGTATGTTCTTCGGTAGAGAGCGTAACGGTCGCGTCCGCCAACGGCTTGCCGTCTTGAACAATCTCGACGGAACACGGATACAACTTCGGCATGCCGTCCGGCGTCTTGCGTTTGCACCCGACGAAAAGAGCCGTTGCGAGCACGAGCGTCAGCGCGACTAAGAAAGTTCCTTTAATATTCATTGAAGCCCCCCCCGATTAGAGACTGCTATACGATTCGCCGCCGTTGATCGAGCCCATTGCGCCCCAGACGCCATACGGACTCTTACCGCTCGTTACCTGAGCTGCGGAAAGATTGCCCGTGTCGATCGTGTCCGAAACGAACGTTACCGATCCGTCGACCCGAACGACGTTCACGCCGCCCGAGTGATAGCTCGTCGGCGCAAAACTGCCCCATTCGTGGCTGTTAAACGAACCTGCGACGCACGAGACCGAGTTCGGGGGCAAAGTGCAAGTAAACCACGCTTCCGCAGCGCGTCCGTTCGACCAGATGCGGCCGCGCCATAGCACCTTGCACGGGTTCTTAACGGTCAGCCGATCGGCGCCGTATGCGTTGTCGAGGCACAGTTGCGGTCGCCCTTCGCCGTCGTGCGGCTGGTACGCCGCGATCGCGCCCTGCTTAATGACGTTCGTATCGCGCGTAACCGGGACGACGCATTCGCTCAACGAGATCGTATTCGACGTGCCGTCGGTAATAGCCGCCATCTTCTTCCAGACTTCGCGTTGCCAGAAAGCGCGCGGTCCGATATTCGAACGCGTCGTCCACTCCTGATCCGGACGGCGCGCAAAGGTCCACATGGCGTCGCCGGCGCAGTAGTAGATATTCGTCGCGGAGGAGCCGGTTACCGGTTCGAATATGCCGCCGTTGCCGTCCGAAGGGCAGATCAGCGGCGAAATCTTCTGGCCGTACCAACGGTCGCGATTGGCCTGCGCGAGATCCCACGGCGTGCCGTAGTTGCTTGTAAGCGAATGATCTTCGTCCGACTTCTTCGCCCACGTTGTGTACTCCGTATACATCCCGTTCTGCTCCATAAAAGGAAGCAAGAAGACAATACCGCCGTTTACCGGGCAGTTAACGGAGCCGATGTTCTGATAGAACCCGAGATAATAGCAACTTCCCGCCGGAAACGTGTCGCGATTGGCGTCCGCGTAATTGAGAAGCGCGAGTCCCAGCTGCTTGAAGTTGTTGGCGCATTGCATGCGTCGCGCCGCTTCGCGCGCCGCCTGAACCGCCGGCAAGAGAAGACCGATTAAGATACCAATAATGGCGATAACGACGAGGAGCTCGACGAGGGTAAATCCTTGTTTCTCTCTCTCCCTCCCTGTAACGAATTTAACGTGTTGCATTTTCTGACCTCCGTTATAAGTCGTCTCTGCGAGGAGACGTTGGGAATGGGGTATCGTACGCGCTTGCGCGATTGTGAAGCGCAACTTACTATATTATAATGTTTGCTAAATCCCGTTGCAATATTTCTTCGAGCTAAAAAACAGAAAACGCTGCGTCTCAAACTCCCACCGCCACCCGCAACGCAATTAACCAATCCGGCTGCAGTACGCTTTCGCTCGGAGCCCGGGCGGGCGTTTCGCGCTAGCCGCGCGGTTGGTGAACGCTCGTCCCCGTTGGTCGCTACGTTACGCAAATACTATTGCAATTAGAAAACAACAATAACCGTGGATAACAAACCCGCATGTACCGCGCCAACCTACTGCAGTACGCTTGCGATCTGCAGCAGAATGATGCGGTGGACGTCGGCGATTAGCCACATTTATTGGGCGGGCGATAACCAACACGGGCTAGTGCGAAACGCCAACCCGGGCTCCGGGTCGCTATCGATTGAGCAACCCCTTGGCCACTAACAGCGCCGCGCCAACGGCAAAATCGACGACCAACCAAGCGCGCGCGCTCTCGGCGCGGCGCAACGCGACGTCATAATCGCCGTTCCGACGCGCGTCGTTCGCTAGAATCGCATAGACAAGCCCAACGACGCCGGTCGGCAGTCGCCAGAGTAGAACTTCAAAGAGTCCCCAATAGAGAAAATTCGGGGTCCGCGTTCGATCCCAAGTCGACGCCGGCGCGAGCGCGCGCAGTACCATATCGCGCGCCAGTCCCAGTAGAAAATGAACAAGCGGACGCGCCAATCTCGCCAAAAACCGACCCGTCGCTACGGTTATCGCCAGTAGACTCGCCCCGAGCGTCGACGCAAACTCGCTCGTCGCGTCGCTAATGCGATCGGTCTCCGGACGCGCCGCCGGTCGCACCGTCGGCAACGATCGATCGGCGAGCTCAAGCTCCGTAAAGGGCGCGCCGCAACTCGAGCAGAATCGCGCGCGCGTCGCGTTTTTCGCATGACATTCGTCGCATTCTTTCATAG
>CADCOO010000110.1 GCA_902803085.1 uncultured Planctomycetota bacterium | reverse complement strand
TTTTGTCTTTTTTTAGCCATTTTCCGCGTTTGGCGAGCGATTGAAAATGCATTTTGTCCGGATCCGTTTCGCGGAAATCTGCCATGAGCTTGCCGAGTTCGTCGTCGCCGACGTATCTAGCGTCGACGTAGCAGAGGGTTTGTCCGTCTTCGCACGGGTTTCCGTCGTCGAAAAACCGGTTCGCCACCTCGATCGGTTTGCCGCTCTTAAAGACTCTATTTTCCGTAATGAAAACGACCCAGGTTTCCGTCAACTCTTCGTATGGGAGACCGGCTTTAAAATTGTTCCAGTCGATAGCGGCGAAATGGTAACGCGCGCGTTTGGGGGACGCGCCGCTACTGTCGCGCTGAATCTCGACGTTAAAGAAGGCGCCGTTTTCGTCCTCTGCCAGGACGTCTAACTGAACGCTGTGCCCTCGCAAATTCGAATAGACTTCCTGCGTTCTGACTCGATGAATCTTAATGCTTTTGCGTTTGGTAATAACGCGCAGAATATCGGCGACGCCTTCGCGGTTTCGGACTAAAACCTCTCGCATATAGACGTCGTCGAGTAGTCGGAGCTCGCTAATCATCTTGAGCTTCGCCTTCGAGACGCGCGGCTCTTTCTGCGTTTGTCGCTTTTTAGCCATATCGACTCTCCTGGGTAAACGCGGCGTGCGAAAGACGTCGCCCTTTTCTTGACGTTCAATCGCTCAGACTACTATTATACCCTACGGCGCCGCTTTTGGCAAGCGAAAGTAGTCCTCACTTGCCGACGTTTCCGCGCTCGGCGCCTGAAATCGCTCCTTGACGCGCGTTCGATTATCCTTTATGATGAATAGAAGCCGCCTGGCGCGGTTGGGTACGTATTGGATTTTAGAACGGCGGAGTTCGATTATGAAAGTATGCGTCGTAGGGGCAGGGAACGCCGGTTGCGCGCACGCAGCCATTTTAGGACGATCAGGTCACCAGGTAACGCTCTTTAAGACGTCTCGAGCGATGCACAACGATCATTTCTCGGCGATAAGCGGTCGCGGCGGGATCGTTTTGCGCGATCTTGACGGGGTTGAGACGTTCGTTAAACTCCATCTTGCAACGCGCGATCTTACGGAGGCGTTTGCCGAGCCGTACGACGTCGTTCTCATTATGACGCAGACGGGCGCGCATCGCGAGTTGGCGACGGCGCTGAAATCGAGCGGTTGCATCGCGCAGATGGCGCTCGTGGTTCCGGGCTATTTGGGTTCGACGTATTTCTGGCGCGCGCTTCATAATCACGTCGAGATCTTTGCGGAATGCGAGTCTCCCGCGTACGACGCGCGCTTGGAGGAGCCCGGCGTCGTTCGGATTTGCTTTAAGAACGCGCGATCGCCGCTTGGTATTCTTACGAGTTCGCAGCGTTCGCGTGGACTTGCTCTTGCGGGCGCGCTTTTCGATTCGTGCCGTTATACGCGCAGCAACGTCGTCGATTCCGCGTTGCGTAATCCGAATTTGATACTGCACACGATCGGTTGCGTAACGTCGGCGTCGCGGATCGAGTATAGCAAGGGCGAGTTCTGGATGTACCGAGAGGCGTTCACGCCTTCTGTCTGGAATCTAGTCGAGCGGCTTGACCGAGAACGGCGCGCGATTTTGTCCGAAGTGGGCGGTCAGCCGACGACGTACCTGCAAGATTGTCAATTCCGGAACGAGAAGATCATGGGGAGCGATCCGAAGAAGGTTTTTGAGCGCTACGCCGCCGAAGGCGGTCCGAAGGGACCGTCTTCGCTCAATACGCGTTATCTTACAGAAGACGTTCCGAACGGGCTCGGACTGCTCTGTTCGATCGGGGCGTCGTTGGGGATTCCGACTCCGGTCGCTCATTCGCTAATCACGCTCTCGAGCGCGCTTCTTAACCGTAATTTCTACAGCGAGGCGCGAACGCTCAAGACGCTTGGATTCAAGCGTATCTCGGAACTGTGGCGCGTCCAGGAAAATTTATGACTTTTTCTGGGCGTATTTCTTTGAAACCAAAAAGGTTTCACAACTGAGGTAAGGAATAACGAGGCAACGATGACGCGGCAAGAAGCGGAACTCGAAATTAAACGACTAACGGACGAAATTCGACGTTGCGACCAACTCTACTACGTGGAGGCGGCGCCCGATATTCTCGACCATGAATACGACGCGCTCGTCAAACGCCTCAAGGCGCTCGAGACGGAGTTTCCCGAGCTCGTCCTGCCGACGAGTCCGACGCAACGGATAGGCGATAAACTGGAGGGCAAAGCGGAAGTCGTGCGCCATCGCACGCCGATGCTCTCGATCGAGAACGTCTATAACGAGGGTGAGTTGCGCGAATTCGTCGCGAGCGCGCAGAAGGGGTTTGCGACGCCCCTCGCGTGGGTTTGCGAACTCAAGATAGACGGGGTCGCCGCCGCGCTGATTTACGAGAATCGAGTTCTTACGCGCGCGCTGACGCGCGGGGACGGCGTTCTCGGAGAAGACTTTACCGCGAACGCGCGCACGATTCGCGACGTTCCCCTCGCGCTTCCCTCAGACGCGCCCGACTACCTTGAAGTGCGCGGCGAAGTCTATATGACGAATACGAATCTGTCGCGTCTCAATCAGGAGGCGCAATTGCAGGCGCAATCGGCAGGTCGCGAATTTAAACCTTACGCGAATCCTCGCAATTTGACGTCGGGGACGATTAAGCAGTTGGATCCGAGCGTCTGCGCGCAACGGCGTTTGCAGTTCTTCGCGCACTCGACGGGCACGGATCCCGCCGCAGTCGCTTCGAATCACTTTGACTTTATGCAACGTCTTCGCGCGTTTGGGTTTGCGACGGCGCCCTTTATGAAGCGGTTTCCGAATTTCGAGGACGCGTACGCGTACGTGCAGGAGGTTCAGGAGCGCCTGCACGAGCTTGATTTCGAGGTCGACGGGATTGTTCTAAAGGTCGACGACTTCTCCGCACGCGACGAAATCGGCTCGACGTCGAAGTACCCGAAGTGGATCGTCGCGTGCAAGTTTGAGAAGTACGAAGCGCAGACGCGCGTGCGCGAAATCGTCGTGCAGGTCGGCAAGTCGGGAGTCGTCACGCCGGTCGCGGAGCTCGAGCCGGTTGAAATCGCCGGAACGACGGTCGCGCGTTCGAGTCTGCACAATGCGGAAGAGATCGAACGCAAGGACGTGCGCGTCGGGGACGTCGTCGTCGTGGAGAAGGCTGGTAAGATTATCCCGCACGTCGTGCGCGTTGAGACGTACCTCCGCGACGAGAAGAATCCGCCCGCGCCGTACGTCTTTCCAACGACGTGTCCAAGTTGCGGCTCGACGTTAGTTAAGGACGAGGACGGCGTCTATATTCGTTGCGTCGCGCCGACGTGTCCGGCACAGTTCCGCGAGAAGCTCGAATTCTTTGCGTCGAAAGAAGCGATGGATATCGACGGGATCGGTCCGACGATCGTCGAACGCCTCACGACGCCCGTTTCGCTTTCGCTTCTCGATCCCCCGAAACAACTTGTGAACTCCTTCGCCGATCTCTATCGCCTGACTCCCGGCGACTTACTCAAGCTCGAGGGCTTTAAAGCGCGCTCCGCCGAGAAGTTGATCGACTCGATTCAAGGTAGTAAGACGCGCGGCCCTGCGCGACTGCTCAACGCGCTTTCTATCGCCGGCGTTGGGTCTAGCGTAGCGCGCGACGTGATCGGGAAGTTCCGTTCGCTTGAAGCGCTCGAAAACGTCGAGTCTGCGGACGCGTTTCTTGAAGTCGACGGGGTGGGGGACGTTCTGGCGAAGAATCTCTTTGCGTACTTCCATTCGGAGACCGGCAGGCAGATCGTCGGCGAGCTGCGCGAACTTGGTCTTGTAACGGCGCTTCCAGATCTAACGGAGGCTGAACTCAACGCGCGCAAACCGCTCGAAGGGAAAACGATTTGCGTCTCCGGGACGCTGAACGGTTACGATCGCATTGGAATTAAGGAAACGATCGAACGGTTCGGCGGCAAGGCGTCGTCGTCGGTTTCGAAGAAGACGACGTATCTGCTCCTCGGGCGCGATCCTGGACAGACGAAAGTCGATAAGGCGAATGAACTTGGCGTTCCTACGATTACGGAGGAAGAGTTTGAAAAGATGATAGAGGAGGACGTTGGGGCGGATTGATAGTCTATGTTTCTCCCACGCTAAGATAGGGACGTCATGGTCAAGAAGAACTCTAAGAAGGATTCAAAGAGGGCTTTTCTTTCTACGTCGCAGCAATTGACTAACGAGCAATGTAGTAAAGAACTCTCCGCCAAAAGTGAAATCGAAGAGAAAAACAAGCTTTCTTCGACGAAGAAACAAGTCGTCTCATCTAACGATCCGGCGCCAGAATTGACCAAATCGTTCCGCTTTCCCTGGCTCGTTAAAGCGTGGCGACGCGTTTGGGATAGGACGCCAAAGTGGATTCGAACGCCTCTTGTTGTGATTTTGTCGTTGACGCAATTTATTGCGGCGCTAATAGCTTATCTCTTTGCGATCCTCTACGCCGCGTCGATCTTCGTCTTTTCTATGCTACTTTTAGTGGGAATTCTCGTCTTCGTTCCAAGCGCGATGACGGAAAGCGATTACGACGGGGTTCAAGCGCTTGGGCACGCCTGGATAATCGTTTCGTGGATCACTTTGGCTGTCGGATGGTTTATACCTTTGTTTACAGGAAAACCCCATTGGTTTCTTTCCTTGACAGGCGAGCTCGCGGTGTTAATCGATAAGACGATAGTCTTTTTGATTACGCCGGTCTACAAGCTAATGGTTGCGATATTCTTTCGTCAAGAAGTCATAGAAGCGTCGGCGACGACGAGTAGCGAGCAAGGCGCGGGCGAACCTGCTGGAGAAGGGGACGGGGTTGAAGATAGCGACGCGGATAGCGCTGAAAAGGACGAGTCTGATCGTCGATAGCGCGGGCGTGAGACGGTTCAGGGAGCGTTTAAAGTTGCCGATCTAATTCACGCGCGTAGCGCCAAAACCCGCGAAAAACGCCTTCTTGACTGTCGAGAACTTGTTAGTAACGTCGTTTTTTGGGAGATTATTAATGACGATATACAAATGGCGCTTGATAGAATCGCCGGATATGTTAGAGTTTAGCGGCGTGCGTTACCTGGTGATTACCTGGTAATGCTGTCGGGTAGCCTGCTTTTGGGTAGGCGCCTGTTGGGTTGTATAAAGGCAATCCAGAAAGTCAGGCGTCAGCTAGACGACTTTGGTCAAGTATCCTTCGAGCTCCCGATATCGTCGGAACGCCCGTTCTTTAAGGCGTTCGACGGTTTTTTAACATATGCGGCGCGAGAAGACAAACGACGCGCTCACGCGGAGAAAACAAGAGGTGAAAATGGCGCCGGACGCGGACTTTCACATCTTTGGTAACGATAATTGTTTCTAGAACCTCTGAAAAGCGTTGAAATTGGCGGCGGAATTCGTTATACTTGTAGAAAATCCCCGTTCAGATACTGGCAAAACGTCAATTGAACCGTTGAAAACGCGCTAAAACGCAAGAATAATTAAGCCGCGGCGTCAATGAATCCATCGCGTTATCGTCGGAACCACGAACGGTGGTCCACGTATGATAACGCGGGCGTTGATTCCCTCGAAATCAACGCCTTGGAATTGCCTTTGCGCGCCGCGTTCGATAACGCGCATTTTTAATTCGTTCGGACGCCGTTTTCGTTACCGTCCGGGCGGATTGGTCGACTAAGTTTAACAGTTCGCGCAACCGCGCGACCGCCAGTCGGGACGACCAACGAGCGCGGCGCAGGATAAACATAATAGAAAATGGAACACCCCAAAATGACCGATTCAGAGCAGCGCGCGGCGGCGAAGGAATTTGCGAAGAAGTGGCGGGGGCGAGGCGACGAGAAGAGCGATACTCAGTCGTTCTGGCTATCGCTTCTACGCGACGTCTACGGCGTCGAGAAGCCGGAAGAAATGATCGAGTTCGAGCGGCGGGTTAAGCTCGGACACGTGAGTTTTATCGACGCGTATATTCCGACGACGGAGGTTCTCATTGAGCAGAAATCGCGCGACGTTAATCTCATGACGCGGAGCAGACAATCGGATCTTAAATGGCTTTCGCCTTACGCACAAGCGAAGCGGTATGCGAACAACTTGTCCTACGCCGATAAGACGCGCTGGATAGTAACCTGTAATTTCCGCTCCTTTAATATCCACGACATGATGCGTCCGCATGATCCGCCCGAGACGGTTCTTTTGGAAAATCTCGAAAAGGAGTACTATCGCCTTCAATTTCTCGTCGATTCTAAAGCCGACCGTTCACAGCGAGAAACGGACGTCTCTATTAAGGCGGGCGAGCTCGTCGGGGTTCTTTACTATTTGCTCATTAAGCAGTACAAGAATCCAAACGACCCCTTCAGTTTGCGCAGTTTAAATATGCTCTGCGTGCGACTCGTTTTCTGTCTCTACGCCGAGGACGCAGGCGTCTTTGGCAAACGGAACGCGTTTCATGATTATATGAAGCAGTTCGAAGCGCGGAACTTTCGCAACGCTCTTATTGAGCTTTTTCAAGTCCTCGATCAGAACTATGACGAGCGCGATCCCTACCTGAACGACGATCTCGCCGCGTTTCCCTATGTCAACGGCGGGCTTTTTGCGGACGAGAACGTTGAGATACCCCAATTTACCGAAGAAATACGCAATGTGATTCTCTCTAAGGCGAGCGAAGATTTCGACTGGAGCGAAATTAGCCCGACGATCTTCGGCGCCGTCTTTGAAAGCACGCTCAATCCGGAAACGCGCCGCG
>CADCOO010000109.1 GCA_902803085.1 uncultured Planctomycetota bacterium | reverse complement strand
AGTTCGCCCAAGTCTTCTGGCGATTCCTCGTACGCCTTCTCCGCGTTAGGAATCGACTCCTGTTCGGCCGTCGTTTCCTTCGGGCTATTCTGCGCCTTGTACGTCATAAACGCGCCTAAAAGGAGCAGGACGATTGCCGTCGCGGTTATCCAAAGGAATATGAAAAACCGATTCGACTGCTTCGGCGTCGCGCCGACGTCGGGGTCGTACGTTCTATTATACGCCCCAGCGCCGTCAAATTGCGGCAAAGGCGGCAAGGGCGGCGCGGTCGGCTGACAGGAGCTCGACGAAAGCCCGCTAAGTCCCGATTCGCTCCCGAAACCGCCGCCGGCGGAATACGTCGGAGGCGGCGCCATGAGATCCGGCGCGTCCCGCAATTGCATCTCGACCCCGTTGCGCCAGATCCGCGTGTGCGGCGAAATTATCCCGCGCTGAAACAGCTCGCGAATAAAAACGTCCGATACGTCTTTGCGCGACCCGTTAATTTCAATCGTTATCTTTCGCATTACGCAAGCCTTTTCTCGCTAGTTGTCGTCCTCGCCCTCATAAGGGAGCGCCTTGCCGCCGAGCGCGTCGTCGCAGGAATACTTCGCTAAAATTTCGCCCGTCTGTTCGTCGTAGAGCCAAAATTCGCAGTCGACGACCGTTAGGAGGTAGTCCGTCTGCTTATAGAGCTCCTCGCCCGCGCCGCCCCGCATCCGACCGTTCGCGACACGCAGACTATACTGTCCGTTCGTGCCGGACGCGCTCAGCGTGCAGACGCACAAAACGCGACCGTGACGTTCCAGCTCCTCGCCCTTCGCGCGAGGCACGCGATTCAAACGCAGGCGAAATTCCGAAAACGCGCTTTCGCGAAACTTCTTATCTGACTTCAGCGCCAGACCGTACAAGCGCACTTGAGCGGAAGGACGCTGACCGTCGACCTCGTACTTGACCCCAAACGGACGAACCTTATTGTCTTCGCAAGAGCCGGGAGTAAAGGTTAACGTTGGAATTTCGTCGCGACGCGAGCCAAAATTCGGAATAATGCGCCGATAGAGCGCGACCTCGTTGGAGAACTCGCTCTTTAAAATCGTCGCGCTCCTACGCGAGGGCGAATATTCTATTTCTACCGAGTCGACTCCGCTCGAACCGCGCGCTGCGAAATTCGGCAGAACGAACGCCAGTCGCGACCCGTAAGTTACCGACCCGAAAAGCTTGACGTCCGACGCCTCGCGCTCAATGCGTTCGAGCCGCTCCTCGTACGCGCGCGCGCCCCCATCGCGCTGCGGCGGAACCGCGATCGCCGACTCGCTCGAAAGCGCCGTCGCGACTTCCTCAATATCGTGCCCCATAAAACCGACCGGAATGCGCTCCGTCGTATCGTCGAACGGCGAGCGCAGGTAGTCGTCCTTCAAAAGCGGCTTCGCCTGCGAGCGCTCGCCAAGGCGTTTGACGGCCTGACTTGCAAGCGACCGCAATTCCGAGAGCGTCGCGCGCTCGGAAGCCTGCGCGCTCTGCTCGTGAAACGACGCGTAATCGAGCGTCTCCTGGGCAAAGACGCCAAACGCCCTGCGATCGGACTCGCTAAGCGCGTCGAGCTCGTCGAGACCGGCGCGAAGTTTGTCGCGCCATTTGAGCAACGTCGGGAGCGACGCGTCCGCCGACGCGTCCGACTCTTGCGAAAAGACGTCGGCAAAGGGCGAAACGCTATGGCCCGGTTCCGACGCCTCTTCCGTCGGCGCGTCCTCGGGTTTCGCGCCCGGAGTCGATTTGGGCTTCGGCTTGGCGCGTTTCGAAGGCGCGACCGGCTTGTGCGAATCGACCGGCGTCGCAAGCTCCGGTTCCCGGTTCTCCGCAACCTCGGACGCGGGATCCTCGCGCTGCTCGCGATCTGCCGAATCGTGAACCGAAAGCAGAACGAGATAGCCGAGATAAAAGATCACGGTGAACAGGAAGACGAAAACGCACCAGAAGACGACGACGCCGTAACGTCGCCGAACGCGCGTTTGAACGGGCGGCTGGGGCGGCGGGACGACGGGTCCGGACGCGGGCGGCGGGGCGAGCGGCTTCATTGACGTTTTTCCTTATATGCGACTTCT
>CADCOO010000108.1 GCA_902803085.1 uncultured Planctomycetota bacterium | reverse complement strand
TGCTCCATGCCCTCCGGCGTGATTTCAGACGAATAACCGAACGTCGTCGCTAAAAAGACGACGATCAGCGTTAGCAATGTTTTCTTCATACCATCATTCCTTAAAAAACCCTGGCGTTAATCGCGCGCGAGCGACTCGGCGCGACAAGGACGTCGAACGGCGTTCTCACGAACGCGACTACTATTTTATAGGCGCAAAAGGCGCGCGTCAATGAAAAAACAGGGTCGAAAAACGTTTTGTTAAAAGAAAGGGGCGACAATGACAAATGAGCTGTTCCAATTGGAACAAATTGAAAGACTCGCGCAACCGAACGTTGAAAAGACGGAAGAAGAAAAAAGAGTGAGGGAAAGTTTGTGCGTTACGGCGAGTTACGTACGCGCGCAAGGAACCAAATCAACGGTCGCTATGAAAACGGAGATTTAAATGCGAAAGCTTTTTCGTGATTCGGGTTACCCGACTCCAATTCTCACACAGCACAAGTTTTCACAGCTCGCGGCGCAATCAGGCTACGCGCAAAGCTTTCGCCGCTATCTTCCAACAATCGCGTCGACAAATCGATCGTTCGAAACGTGCCCAGGATAGTACGCGACGTATTCCGTAATCGCAAAGTTGAGCTGAATAATCTGATCGATATACCCGAGGGTTCGTTCGCGTTTTTTCGCGAGCGCGGCGAGCGCGACTTCGAAATTAGAGTCGGTAACGTTCGTTAGATCGATATTCAAGAGTTCGGACGGCGAGCGCACGGCGCCGCCTAGCGTTTGGGTCGCTTTGAGTCGATCCTGAATGAGCGCGCCGACGCGCAGGGTTTCCGCATTGGGATACGCGGGCGAGCCGAGATTGAACCGAACGCCGCAGAACGGTTGCGTGGAGGGGAGCGGATAGGCGGACGTCCCTTGAGTTAACGCCATGAGTCGCAGGAGATTCGTTTGAACGCCGCGTTTAACGGCGCGCGCTTCAGCAACGCGCGCCTGCGCTTCGAGCGCGACGGCGAGCGCGCGTTCTTCTCGCGCCGTCCCGGACGATTTCTCGTAGAGAGAGACGTACGTCTGCAGCATTGTCTCTTCAACGCGCAATTTCGCAACGGCGGCAAAGAGTCGCCAGTATTCCTCGACGACTCGCACGCGCGCGGCGGGCGCAAAGGCGGCGGCGCGCTGCAGCGTTTCCTGAAGCGAGAAGAGCCGCTCTTCTTCGCCGGTCATTTGCGCGCTAGCGGCGACGATCGGCACGGCGAAGAGCGCGCGCCCGATTTCCTGAGCGCGTTGCGCGACGAGGCGGTCGGTTTCCGAGGCGCTCGCGTTCGCGCGGCCGGCCGCGTTAGTCGGGTCGGGCGCCGACGCGCTCGGCTCCTGACCGCGCACGATCCAAGTTCGCTCCTCGTCTTCTCGAGGCTTTCGCGCAAGTTCGTCGACCTCGTACCAGAGCGTTTCAACTAGCTCCCTAACGCGCGCGACGAGATTGAAATCCCGTTTAAAAAGAAACGCGCCGTCGGGCGCGTCCTTATCGCTGGAATTGAAATCCTTTTTCTCAGTCGGAGCGTTGGCGCGCGGCAACTCGTATCCGGTAACGAAGAGGACGATCGGAAAAACGACGTCCGGCGCGGCGGCCGTAAGCTCGCCGGGAAGAGACGCGCCCGACTGCGCGGAAAGCGGTTCCTCCTGAGGCGGCTCCGACCGTTTGGTTTTCGGGGGTTCTTTATTCTCTTCGGGAACGCTCTGAGGTTCGGCGGGCTTGGCTTCTTCCGACTGCGTAGCGGGGGCGGGGGCGGGCTGAACGTCTTGCGCCGGCTCAGGCATAGGCTGAGGCGGCTCGGGCTGCGTCGGCGCCGGTTGAGACGGAACCGGTTCCGGCTGCGGGAGCGGAGTCGGCTGCGCCGCGGCGTTCTGCGTCGTCTGCTCCTCTGGAATTAACGTCGTAGTTAAAGGAGTAACGTACCCGGCGGTCAGCAGTCTCGGCTTCGGCTGCGTTGGCGAAGAAACGGAATACCCCAAAGTTGCGAGAGAATAAGTGGGCTCCGTAAGATTGAGCGCCATGGCAAGCGCGCCAGGCTCGGTCTTTTCGAGCGTCGACTCGGCGACGTACCCTTCTTCGTTAGAGGCGTCGTCATACGACTCGAACCCTGGTATCCTCCAGTAAAAGGACGAGGTCGCAGGGCGATTCGTAGGAGAAGCGGCGCCGCTAGGAACGGTTCCGGTCGCGCCAGAGCCCGTAGCGCCTCCTTGTTCGACGACGCGCAATCCAATCGTTATGAGGAACGCGTCGACGTTTACCGACGCGGGTATGGTTTGCGCGGCGTACGAGGCGATCGCCTGATTATACCTAACCGCCGCCTTGAGAACTTCGACCTTCGCCTCGAAATCGTTTTCCAACGCGGTAAACAACGCGTCGTCGGCGACGGTCGCGGACGAGAAATCACGTTCGAGAAGAGCGCGCAAACGCGCCGACAGACTCGCGCGCTTTTGCAACGTTTCGTAGAGCAATGGTATCTGGGAATTGAGGCGCGCGGCTTCCGGCGACATAACGCGCGTCTGCGCGAGCTCGTCGAAACGCGTGTTGTACGCGTTCGTCGCGGGCGCGGTCGCGGGCACGTATAGGATGGCGTATCCCTGTCCGACGCTCTTCCCGGCGGTCTGCGCGCGTTCGATCGCGGCGCGTCGTCCGGCGGCGGTCGTAAAGGCGGCGTCGAAATCGTACTGCGCCTGCACAAAGGTCAGTTTGGCGGCGGCGCGGCGCTCGTCCGCGATCTGATTCACGGCGCCGAGGAATTCCGCCGTTTCGTTCGGCGCGCTCGACCCGTATTTTTGCGTTACCTTATTGACGCACGCCTTGACGTCCGCCTGGTAGGCGACGCAAAGATTCAAATACGCGTATCTATAGGAGAAATCCCAATAGGCGAAAAGGCGGCGAAGTCGTTCGCTGGGATTGTACGCGCCGTACAACACGCGACGAAGCGAAAGCGGTTCGCCTGAGGCGCTCGCCGCCGGCGATTCCTTAATCTCATAATAGCTCTTCAGCAAAGACTCCGCGACGTTCGGACTAGGACTCGCTACCCCGGAACCCTGACTCTGCGCCGGACGAACCTGAGACGTCTGAGCGCCTCCGGACGACGAGGGTACGGAATTCACGTCTTGCGAGCGCGCCGTCGCCAGCGCGCAGACCATCGCGACGCCAAACGTTATGGCGCGCAACGCCGCCTGCGCGGCGTTCGCCGGGGTTGAGCGATACGCGTGGTCGTGTCTCATAGTGTCTCCTCCCGCATGGGGGCGCGCCGCAACCGAGCTGTGAAACGGATTTTTACGCGGCGGCGTATTGTCGAGTCGATCTTTTCCCTTATAATGGAACGCGTCCGTGCGCGGCGCGCTACGACGCGCCGTAACCTAACCCGTATTATAACCAGAAGTCAACCTAACCGAAACAGTTTTTTAACGAACATTCCAACCTTTTTTACCTTTTTTGCGCAAATCAATGACGCGCGTTAAAAGATATAACGGTTATTACGATTAAAGAAAATATGTTGATTTCGTAACAGAATCGCGCTTGGGCGTTCGTTAAACGACGCGCGGCGCGAAGCGCTCTGTACCATGACGCAGCATTTAGAACAAGACGGTCAAACGAGCCCCACGCAAGAAAAACCTAAGAAACGGCGGCGGATACTTCGTTTCTTCTTGATTGCGGCGCTCCTTTTCGTCGGCGCAGGAGCATGGTTCTATTATCACGAGACGTCCTGCCCCATCGCCGTCGAGAAGGCGACCCCCGCCCGAGCGCTCGGGTGGCTCGCGCTACGCGATTTTTCAGAAGAGTCCGAAGAAACGCGCGAGCAGCTTTTCGACTATTATTACTCCTCGATTGGCGGCGCAAAGGAGAGTTCAAAAAGCGCTGAAAAGCCGAAATTGAAGTTGCCCAAAAGCGTCCGGAACGTCTCGAGCTTCTTTCTCGCCGGCAGTGAAAAGAAGGCGAACGAATGGGCGGAAAACTACGATCGACCGTCGTACGTGCGCGTCGACTACCTTATGCGACGAACGAGCAAAAGCGAGTCCCCATACGTTTCGTCACGCGATATTGTCCCGGGACCCGCGCTAGAGCGGCGTTGGAACGCGCGACGCGACGCCGTCGCGAAAGGCAAGACAAAAAAATCAAAGGTCGAGAAGAATATTCAACTTCTGGTCATGCAGTGGTTCGTCTCAAAATATAGAAAATACGACGCGACCCCCGACGATCAGAAGAAGGAGTTTCTCGAAACGACCGCGGACGAAATGGAAGCGTTGCAGCAGTTTTACGAGCTTGCGCGCGCAAGTTCCGACGACGGCGACAAACGGTCGCTAACGCGCGCCGAGCTCATTGCGGAATTCGAACGAATGCTCGAGGGATGGTACGAAGTTGCGCCCCTTAAGGACGTCGCCAAAGCGGTATGGTTCAAAGACGCGCTCATTACGACGGTCGTCGCGCGCGAAATGCGCCTCGATCCCGAAGCGCTAGGGCTCTATCCGCCGAAACTGCCGCAAACGGACGGCGAGCGCTTCGACGTTGAGGCGTTAAAAAAGCGCGCGACCGAAGCCGCGCGCGCCGCAAAACGTTTCGTCGTTCGACCCAAGGCGAGTTGACGTCAACGCGCCCTAAGGAATAACGTTCGAACGTCGAGCCTACGTATTCAGACGAGCGAGTCGAGCCGTTGCGCGCGACTCGCTCAATTTTATTTCAGCCCTCGTTCACAAAGATGGAATGAAACGCCGTCTCGTTCGGATTGAACGGCTCGCAGTCGCTGCGATTGTGCGCGCCGCGCGTTTCGCGCCGCTCAAGCGCGCCCGTTACGACAAGACGCGCGACAACGAGCATATTTTGCGTCTCCCACGCCTCCGCCGTCGTAAACTGACGCGAAAAGAGAATCTTCGACCAGTTCTCAATATTGCGCAACGCGTCGCGAAGACCGTCCTCGTCCCGAACTACCCCGCACTGACGCTGCATAACGCTCTTAAGAGAGTTGCGAACGTCCGCAAGGTCGAGCGCCGCCTCGGAAATCGTCGACGACGACAACGGACGGTTTTCAAGGGGCAGCGCGCGGTACTCGTCCGGCTCGGAAAGCGCAAACTGACTCGCAAACTTACCCGTCTGCTCGCCGTAAACCACCGCTTCCAACAGACTATTCGACGCAAGACGATTCGCGCCGTGCAGGCCCGTGCTCGAAACTTCGCCTGCCGCCCAAAGATTCTTAACCGACGTCTGACCGTTATAGTCAACCCAAACCCCGCCCATCGCGTAGTGCGCGCCCGGACGAACCGGTATCCGATCCTTCGTTATGTCGACCCCAAATTCCGCGCAGATCTGGGCGATGCCTGGAAAACGTTTGCGAATCCAGTCCGCGTCTTTATGCGTCAGATCTAAAAAGACGTTCGAAGAGCCCGTCTTCGCCATCTGCTGAACGATCGAACGGCTCACAACGTCGCGAGGCGCAAGTTCGCCGCGATCGTCGTAGTCCTTCATAAAACGGTAGCCGTTCTTATCGATAAGTTGCGCGCCCTCGCCCCGCATCGCTTCCGTAATGAGGCTGCGCGCCCCACCGGCTATGTAGAGCACCGTCGGATGGAACTGAACGAATTCCGCGTCCCGACATCGCGCCCCCGCACGGAACGCCATCGCGACCCCGTCCCCCGTCGCTATCGCTGGATTCGTCGTTTCGCGATAGATCTGACCGATCCCGCCCGTGGCGAGAATCGTCTGCTTCGCCCAAACAAGCTCCGTTTCGCGCTCCTTTTCCCAAAAGACGACGGCCCCGCGACAGAAGCCGTCGTACGTGAGAAGATCGAGCGTGAACGTGTCTTCCCACACGCGAATATTCGGGCGTTTGCGAACTTCTTCTATCATGGCGCGCATGATTTCTGCGCCCGTCGAGTCGCCGTTCGCGTGCAGAATGCGGAAGTGGTCGTGTCCGCCCTCGCGACCGAGGAGAACGTCCCCCTTCTCGTCCAGGTCGAACTTAACGCCGTACTTCAACAGTTTGCGCACCCCTTCCGGGCCGCCGCGAACAACGCGCTCGACCGCCTCCTGATCGCAAAGCGCGCCCCCGGCGATTAACGTGTCCTTAACGTGATTTTCAAAAGCGTCGTCGGGCACGTTCCAGACCGTCGCAATGCCGCCCTGCGCTTTCATACTATTCGACTGCGACAGCCCCGCCTTGCATATGACGAGCACTCTGAGGGACGGATCGACGGACAGCGCCGCCGTTAGACCGGCGAGTCCGCCGCCTATAACGAGGACGTCGGTAAAGAAGTGCGGATGTAATTTGGCGTGGAACGGAACGAGATACCTCGGGATTCCCGTTATCTTAATTTCGCGATTATCAGTTGGCATGACGACGCTCTTCCTTAACAAAAATCGAACGAATTAATCGCCGGCGCCTAACGCGCGCTGTGCTCGACGTCGTAATCGGGATGGCATTCCGAGCAGGCGGAGGTTCCGATCATATCGGCGTTGGTTCCGGATTTATCGTGGCATGAAACGCAGGTCGCCGTCGGCTGCGCGCGCTTGAGGGATACGACGGGCGCAACGTCGGCGGAATTGAGCGCCGCGAGATTCTGATTGAGGAGTTCCGCGACCTTTTGCGCGAGGTCGGCGGAGAGGCGCGAACACCGCTCGGTGCGTTCCGGAGAATTCGTCTTGACCTGCGCGACTCCCGCCCACTTGCCGCTCGAGATATGGCACAAAAGCGAGTTGGCGATCGTCTGCGGATAGTCTTGCTCGTCCCGCGCGTCTTCAGGCTTATAGATCGGCAGCAAGGTTCGCTCGTAAAACCAACCGATTTCGTTGCACAGCGCCTTGCGCGTATCGCCGTCGGAAACGAAAAGGCCGATCGCCGCCATCGCCGCGTTGACCGCGCCGCAAAGCGATCCGAACCCGTTCGCGCCGGAACCGCCGTAACGCATCATGTGGAACGGAAAAGATTTCATTTGCTGCGCGGCGAGAGGATCCTTCTCCGCGAGCGCGTCGGCGACGTTTTCAACGATCGCTTTAAAGGTCGTGTGCATACATCGCCCAACGGAGTAATTCTCGTAGGCGTCGTCCGCGACCTGTTTCGGATCGACGACGGCGTATTTCCACGCCTCGGCGCCTTCGACCATCGCCGGATTCGCGAGATTTGCGGCGGCGTCGGCGCCGACGCCGACCTTCGCGGTTCCGGCGGCTATCGCCGCGGTTAGGCCTAGACCGACGGCGCGAATCGCGTCGCGTCGAGTTACGTTCGACATGGTGCGTCTCCTGTTGACAACGGGATTAATCGTCCTCGACGCGCGCTTCTCTTGCCCTAAGCGCGCGTCGAACGTGTGTTTCAATCGCGCCATTATAGCGCTTTTCCCTCGATAAGAAAGAGGGCGTCCGCGCGCGCGAGGGAGCGCGGCGACGCGCAAATGGCGCGAAAATCGGGGTCGGTCTCTTGAAAAAAGGGTTCTTTATGCTAAGATTAGCGTTGCGTTATACAGTACTTTTTACGCGTCGTTGGCGTTCGAGGAACGCGCGATAGAATTCGCGCCGTCAATCGCAGCGCCCGCGTTCGCGTTTCATTGGGAGCAAGATAAGCGCTATGAACATAGAAACAATGCGTCTTTTTTGCGACGTCGTCTATTACCAGAGCTTCTCGCGCGGAGCTCAGGTCAACGACGTTAGCCAATCGGCGGCGACTCAGTCGGTGCATCGCCTGGAGGTACAGCTCGGCGCACCGTTGCTCGACCGCTCAAGACGTCCTTTTTCTCTCACTGCGGAAGGACAGATGTGCTACGATTCGTTTCGTGAAATCCTCGAAACGTACGATTCGGTCGTGTCGCGCGTCAAGGCCAATAAGACGACCGACGGAGGCGCCATTCGCGTCGCGGCAATTTATTCCGTGGGACTACACGACATGAGCAAATGCATGCAGGAGTTCATGAAGGAAAACCCCAAAACGAAAGTGCGGCTCGAATTCTTGCATCCCGACAAGGTCTATCGCGCGGTCGTCAACGGCGAAACCGACGTCGGGCTCATCTCGTACCCGACCGCGACCCCGGAAATCAACGTTATTCCGCTCCGTTCTGAGGAAATGGTCGTCGTTACGCCGATCGATCACCCTTTGGCGCGCGAACGACGCCTTAAGATCGATCAGTTGCGCGACGTCGACTTTATCGCGTTCGATCGCGACTTGCCGATCCGGCGCGAAACGGACAAGACTTTCCGTCAGAACGGGGTGCGCGTTAAGATCGTTACGGAATTCGACAATATCGAGACGATTAAGCAGGCGATAGCGGTCGGGCTCGGCGTTAGCATTCTTCCGCTGCCGACGGTCCGCGCCGACGCCGAGCAGGGCACGCTCTGCGCGATACCGCTCGTTTCGCCGCAGTTGTCGCGACCGATTGGAGTCATTTACAAGAGGCGCAAGGTCTTTTCAAGCGCCGCGATTCGATTTATCGAAATGTTAGGCGGCAAAGTGCGGTAGTCGCCGCGCGTTGGGAGATGAAGTAGTATGATTAAAATTGCCTTTTTCGGCGCGTCCGGCAAAATGGGGCGTCGACTCGTCGCGCTTGCAAGCGCGGATTCCTCTTTTCAAATCGTCGCCGCAATCGACGCGCCCGGACGTCCCGAACTCGGACGCGACGCCGGCGAAGTCGCGGGGGTCGGCGCCGTCGGCGTTCCGATAACGTCCGACCTTCCGACGGACGTCGCGCCGGACGTGCTCGTCGATTTCTCGTCGGCGCACGCGTTTGAGACCTCGATCGGCTTATGCCTCGAACGTCGTATTCCGCTCGTTTACGCCACGACGGGACTAAGCGCCGAACAGTCGGCGAAGCTTGAAGCGGCGGCAAACGAAATTCCTATTCTACGCTCGCCGAGCATGAGTCCTGCGGTCAATCTAACGATGAAGCTCGCGCAAATCGCGGCGCGCGCGCTCAAAGACGCCGACGCCGACGTCGAGATTCTGGAACGCCATCACCGTTACAAGGTCGACGCGCCGAGCGGCACGGCGTTGAAATTCGGCGCGTTGATCGCCGAAGAAATGGGAATCGATTCCTTCCGCGACGGGCGCGGCGGCAAGGTGGGCGCCCGCCCGCACAACGAAATCGCCTATCACGCGATTCGCGTCGGCGACAATCCCGGCGAGCACACTATTGTTTTTGGAATGCTGGGCGAAACGCTCGAACTTACGGTTCGTTCGTCGAATCGCGACGCTTACGCCAAAGGCGCGTTGGCGGCGGCGAAATTCCTGGCGTCGAGCGCGCCGGGACGTCTTTACGACATGACCGACGTTCTTGAACTGTAGAATATTCGGGGGCTTGTCAAGATTCCAAATCGCGGTATAATTGCCTTGGTTTGTCTGCGGCGCGGGACGCGTCGTAGGTTGGAAGCCCTAAAAGTAGCGAGACGTATTTTCCGCCGGTTCGCGTCAACGCGCGTCGAACGAGGTCGGTCTAACGTCGTTGACGATCGATAGGTTTGCACAATGAAAGAAAAAATCCATCCGAATTACGTTGAAACGAAGGTTCGTTGCGGTTGCGGCAACACGTTTGTAACGCGCAGCACGAAGCCCGAACTGAAAGTCGATATTTGCAACGCGTGCCATCCGTTCTATACGGGTCGTCAGAAGTTTGTCGACCACGCGGGCCGTATTGAGAAGTTCCTCAATAAGTACGGAAAGAAAGACAAGAAATAGTCTTTGTTTCGCGAAAAGCGCGTTCAGACGGCCGGTCATGCGTCGTCGTTAGCGCGCGTCCCACGAGACGCAAGTCGCCGCGCGTACGGTACGGCGCGCTTGCGTCCTTTTTATTTACACGATCGGCGCGCCGTTCGATTTCTTATGCGCGCTTGGACTCCTGAACGAAGAAGATCATACCGTTATGCGAAAGTTACTCGACGAAAAACTAGCGCGCTTTGAAGAACTCGAGCGTCAGATGAACGATCCTGACGTTTTGGCGGACTCTAGCCGCCTGGCGGCGGTCGCGCGAGAGCACGGGTCGCTCGCGAAGTTGTGTGGAAAATACCGGAAATTCAAGAGCCTCAACGAGCAGATCGACGAAGCGAAAGCGCTCTTGACGAGCGACGATTCGGAAATGCGCGAACTTGCGGAAATGGAACTGCCGGAACTTCGCGAGGAGCGCGAAACCTTCTGGAACGAGCTCCTCGACATGACGATCGGGGGCGAAGACGCGAACCGATCGCGCTGCATCGTAGAAATCCACGCGGGTACGGGCGGCGACGAAGCGGCGCTCTTTGCGCGCGATTTGTACGAGATGTATCGTCATTACTGCGAGTCGAAGGGCTGGAAGATCGAAGTCATGGCGATGAGTCCGAACGAGATCGGCGGCTTTAAGGAAATCACGTTTGCGGTCGACGGAGAAGGCTGTTTTCGCGAGCTTCAATTTGAGAGCGGCGGTCACCGCGTTCAGCGCGTGCCGGTTACGGAGACGAAAGGTCGCATTCATACGAGCGCGGCGACGGTCGCCGTTATGGCGGAACCGGAAGACGTGGAAGTCGATCTCAAGCCGGAAGACTACCGCATCGATCGATTTTGCGCGAGCGGACCCGGCGGCCAGCACGTCAATAAGACGGAATCTGCGATTCGTTTGACGCACTTTGAGACGGGCATCGTCGTCAGCTGTCAGGACGAGAAGAGCCAGCACAAGAATCTGGCGAAGGCGTTGCGCGTTCTAAAGACGCGCCTGTACGAACACAAGCGCGAAGAGGAACAAGCGAAGCGTTCGCAAGAGCGCATGACAAAGCTTGGCAGCGGCGATCGCAGCGAGCGCATTCGAACGTACAATTTTCCGGAAAACCGCGTTACGGACCACAGAATCGGCTTGACGCTGTACAAATTAGACGTTATTCTTGCCGGCGACCTGTCGTTTGTCATCGACGCGCTACTCGACTACGAACGCCAGGAATTGCGCAGTTCATTTGGCACGATCGAGTAAGTCGGCGGCGAGCACGATTCGACGCGATCGCGCGGGTAAAATTGGCGTTGGACGCCGTTCGACGGCGGATTGTTATGTCGCAGGCAGAAGTTTGGACGATTAAGGCGCTCCTCGATTGGACGATTCCCTTTCTCCAGAAGAAGGGTTCGGAATCTCCTCGGCTGGAGGCGGAGATACTTTTGGCGTTCGCGCTTGATAAAACGCGGGTCGAGCTGTACGTGAGCTACGACGACGTTCCGAGCGAGGACGCGCGCGGTAAGTTCCGCGAGCTCGTTCGGCGTCGCAGTCTCGGCGAGCCGGTCGCGTACTTGGTCGGCAATAAGGAATTTTACTCGCTCAAGTTCGACGTCGACTCGCGCGCGCTCATTCCGCGTCCTGAAACGGAGCAGCTCGTGCTTGAAGTCGTCGAATACGTCAAAAAGAACGACAATCTTTTCGGCAAGAGAAGCGCGGACGAAGAGACGGAAACGGACGAGAACGAAAAAACGACGCCGTGCGCCGACGCGCGACGCATATGCGAAGTCGGGGTCGGCAGCGGGTGCGTTTCCGTCGCGTTGGCGAAGCACGTTCCCAACGTTCGCGTTCTGGCGCTCGACGTAAGCGAGGACGCGCTCAACGTCGCGCGCGACAACGCCGTCAAACATTCGGTCGACGACAAGATCGAGTTCCTCGCGAGCGATCTTTTCCAAGCCGTCGACGCGGCGTCCTCGGAATTTGCCCCGCCCTTCGACATAATTGTGTCGAATCCTCCGTACGTTTCGGAACCGGAATACGCCGCGCTTTCGCCGACGGTACGCGAATTCGAACCGCGCGTTGCGCTCGTCGGCGGTCCGACCGGGGCCGAACTGGCGCTCGAACTCGTCGATCAGGCGCCGGACCTCCTCAAATCGGGGGGCAAGCTGTATTTGGAACTGAGTCCGACTACGGTCGAAGCGGTCGCCGAACGCGTTCGCACGGACGCGCGGTGGCAAGAGACGCGGGTCTTCGCCGATTTTGCTCGTTTGCCGCGCTACATAGAGGCGACTCGAAAATAATGCGGCGGCGCGTCGCGCCGATCCGTTTACTTAACGTCGACGACGCGTCGCGCCGTCCAAACTAGGAATCGTAAGAATGTCAGAAAAGAAAAACGACGTCTTTGATCTCGATGGAATTCGACTTCTCGTCGAGCTGATGAAGGAAAACGACGTTTCCGAACTTGATCTTGAACAGAGCGGAAGTCGTCTGTCGTTGCGCCGCGCCCAGTCTGGATTCGCGGTCGTCGACGCTAAATTGACGCCGGCCTGCGCGCCCGTCGCCGCCGTTCCAACCGCGCCGGCTCCGACGCAGCCCGTCGACGTACCGACTCCGCGCGAAGAAAACGCCGCGAACGTCAAAACGATTAAATCGCCAATGGTCGGAACGTTCTATTCGTCGCCGAGTCCGGACGCGCCGCCCTTCGTACAGGTCGGCGATTCGGTTACGCCCGACAAGACGGTCTGCATTATTGAAGCGATGAAGATCTTTAACGACGTGCCGGCGGAACTCTCGGGCACGATCGTTGAGATTCTGGCGAAGTCAGGCGATCCAGTGGAATTTGGAACGCCTTTGTTCAAAGTTGAACAGCGGTAAGCGTCGTGGTCGCGGCGCGCGGCTTGACGACGACGGAAACGAAAGATGTTTAAAAGAATATTAATCGCCAATCGAGGCGAAATTGCGCTGCGCGTCATTCGCGCGTGTCGCGAACTGGGCGTCGAATCGGTCGTCGCGTACAGCGAGGCGGATCGCGGCGCGCGCTATCTCGAGCTCGCCGATCGCGCCATATGCATAGGGCCGGCGCGATCCGATCAGAGTTATTTAAAGATCAATCGCGTAATCAGCGCCGCGGAGCTCGCTCAGGTCGACGCGATTCATCCGGGCTACGGTTTCCTTTCGGAGAATTCGCATTTCGCGGAGATATGTCGCAGTTGCGGGTACGAGTTTATAGGACCGACGTCGGAGGCGATGGAGCTTCTCGGGAATAAGAATGCGGCGCGCGCGGCGGCTCGGCGCAGTAAAACGCCGACCGTTCCGGGTAGCGACGGTCTGATAACTTCCGAAAGCGAAGGTCTCGCGGTCGCGCGCGAGATAGGTTATCCGGTGCTGGTCAAGGCGTCGGCGGGCGGCGGCGGTCGCGGCATTCGTCAGGCGAACAACGATCAAGAGCTCAAACGCGCGCTCCAGGAGGCGGCTCAGGAAGCGCTCACGGCGTTCGGCAATCCGGACGTCTATATTGAGAAGTTCATCGAGAATCCCCGTCACGTTGAAGCGCAGATTCTCGCGGACGCGCATGGCAACGTCGTGCACCTATGGGAGCGCGACTGCTCGTTGCAGCGTCGCCGACAGAAGCTCGTCGAGCTCACGCCGGCGCCGAACTTGTCGCTGGCGAAGCGCAAGGCGCTCTGCGAGGCGGCGGTCCGACTTGCGAAAGAGTCCGGCTATACGAACGCGGGCACCGTCGAGTTTATCGTCGATAAGAACGGCGACTTCTACTTCATCGAGATGAACGCGCGAATTCAGGTCGAGCATCCTGTAACGGAACTGGCGACGGGAATCGATCTCATTAAAGCGCAGATTCGTCTCGCGGCGGGCGAAAAGTTACCCTACGCGCAGCAAGATATCAAGCATCGAGGCTTTGCGATCGAATGTCGCATTAACGCGGAGGACGTCGAGAAGAATTTCCGTCCCTGCCCCGGCAAGATCGAAGAGTTGATCGCGCCGGGCGGCTTTGGCGTTCGTTTCGACTCGCACGTCTACGCCGGCTATACGGTGAGTCCGTACTATGACTCCATGATCGGCAAACTGCTAGCGACGGCGTCGACGCGCGAGGAAGGGCTCGCTATTATGATTCGCGCGCTCGAGGAATTCCACATTAAGGGCATTAAAACGTCGATTCCTCTGCTCCTCAATATTTTGAAAAGCCCGAAGTTCGCCGCGGCGGCGCCCGACGTCGGGTTTATTGAGCGACATTTTATGACAAAGTAACGTCGCCGCCGAATTTTTTTCGCGAAATCAGACGCGCGGACGCCGATTTGTCCGCGCGTCTTTTTTGTGAAATTCTCAGGGTTGCGACGGTTTGTTTAGGGTCGGAGAAAAAAACTTTTCAAAATATCCGTTTTGCTCTTGTTGGAAAGTCCAAAAAAGATCATAATCAGGTAATGTCGGGCGGATCGTCGCGATTTTGGCGCAGTTGAGGAATAGCAATAAAGTCCTAAGAAAGCTCAAGTCGTTCGGTCGAAAGGTCGATACAAATAGCGAGGACTGGAAGGCGACTTCCACGCGCTCAGCGAAGGCGAACGGACTCCACAGGACGGACGAGCTTTTCCTTCGTATAAACGTAGTACTTAACGACCCCGCGCTTGGTAACGCTCGCGCATAGGGCGCTTCTGAGTTTGTTTTCAGGAGGAACGAAATGAATATTAACAGAATATCCGGCGCGCAGGGCGTTGTCAATGTTCGCTCCAACGGCGCGCTCAATCGCAATGCCGAAGCGCGACGACCGGTCGACAATCGCGACGAGATGAATATTTCAGCGACTCGCGAGGCGACGACCGTTGCCGCCGATCCGAACGCGGATATCCGTCTCGATCTCGTGAATCGCGTGCGCGCCGAGATCCAGGCTGGCACGTATTATTCCGACGAGAAGTTTGAGATCGCGATCGAACGTATGTTTAACTCGTTCGAGTAGCCGTTCTCTATTCCGATACTTCCTACGGTCCGTAGAACCGCGCAACAGTTCCCAGTCGCGTCCTTGTGTTGGCGTCGGCGGCATATCCCTGTTGCGCGATTCTCTATTTCTTGACGCCAAACGGCTGGACGCGCGTTATTCTTTTCTCTTGCCGGAAGCTTGCGCGTCGGCGGCTTGCGGAATCTCCTCTTTTTCTGCGGTCGATTTTTTCTCCTCCGCGACGATTATTTGGGAGAGATCGTAATTAGGATTGAGCAGCTCCGGAATTTTAACGCGCTCCGCCATATCAATTGAGCTTTCGCAGACGTCGAGCGCGTACGCCGTCTTCTTGACCTGCTCGTCGAGCGACTGGAGCTTCGCCTTATGCAGACTCAACGTCGGATTCTCCGTTTCGGCGCCGAGTTGCTTCACAGTTTCGCTATCATAGTAGACGAGACGTCCCGACTCGCCTTCGCGGCGCTGCGGCGGCGCAAACGCGCCCCACGAAATAAACGCGGCGTTTCTCCCGTCGGTCGGCGCTTTAACTATGAAGCGCGCGTGTTGTTCTTTATCTTTACGGAACGCGTAGACCGTCGTTATATTGTAACGCCGGATCGCGTTTTCTTCCTGCAGGAAGCGTATTAATGCGGCGGCTTCGCGAATCGCCATTTTGGCGCCGTTGGGAGATTTTTTAACGCTGGCGTCCGTTATGCCCAGAATTTGCGGCAACGTTCGATAGGAATCCGGGTGGTCGATGAAATATTGTTTCGGCGTCTCTTCGCCGTCGGCGTCGACGAGGTAAAAATCTTCCGGTCGTAATTTTCGTTTACGTCCGTCGTTTCTATTCTCAATCGTCTCGTCGATCGCGTTGGGATTATCGCGTTGGAAGGCGTCGAGCGCGAGGGCGTATTCTTTTGGCGCGCGGCGTCGTACGTCGTCGAGGAATTGCTCGGCGCTTTCCGGCGTGGCGTCGACGACGGCGACGGGCGTTCTGAAGACGAGTCGAACTTTAACGAGCGCGGGATATTGGCAGACGACGCTTTCGACGTCGAGAATCATCGGGTGCGCTTTAAACGCGGCGATTAAGGCGTCGACGAGATTGGGGTCGAATGCGACGAGCGGCTTGTTTTGATACTCAGGGGGCAGTAGCTTGAGCGCTTCGTCGAGGATAACTTTTGAAAACCAGGGGGGCGGATCAAGAACAAAGATGGAGTCTTGGGTAACGACGTACTCGCGCTGATTAGCGATCTCGTCTTTGTAATGGAGCCACAGAAAGAAAAGGGGACTGGCGACGCATGCGACGACAATCGTCTGTCGCCAGAATTGTCGTTGATATTTTCCGAAGAATACCGTAGTGAACCAACTTGACATGTCCTTCTCCCCGTCGGCGTCGCGTCGCAACGGCAAAAACCTTGGCAGAGTTTTTGCAATTCCTCTTGTCGCGGCGCTACAAAAAGCGTATAATCGCGCGCCGCGCGGAATGGTAAGGATTATTGTAAGCGCCGCGCGCGCGCCGTCAAGCGGTCGCATTTGGCGCGCCGAGGACGGCGAACACAGAACGAGACAGGGAGAGTCTTACATGGTAGCGAAGAAGAGCGCGTCGCCGTCGACTTGTAGGCAAACGAACGGCAGAACGGTCTCATTAACGCGGCGTCGAGCGTTGTTTGCGTTGGGAGCGACGTCGCTTTTAACGGCGTTCGCTTCTCTGGAAAGCGGATGCGCAGCCTTTAGCTCTTTAAAACCGGTCGACGTCGCGATCACGAACCGCGCCGCCGAGAGCGCAAGTCGGGACGCGACGCGCGAGCTTGAGAGGCTTGCGACGTTGCACAAGGACGGACGTCCTTCCGTCTGTTTTATAGGCGTCTCGGGCGGTCCCGAGGCGGCTTCTCTTTCGGACGCGACGCGCGAGCGACTCGGCGAGATTAAGAGCGTGAAATTTTTCGAGAAGACGGCGGTTCAGGCGGCGCTCAAGGAGAGCGGCGTTTCGGCGAACAACGTCTTTATTCCCTCTGAACGCGAGAAGTTCGTCGACGCGCTCGGCGAATCGGTCGATTATCTGCTCGCCGGGTACGTTGAAACCAGAGAACTTGACGGCGAAGAGAGCGGCGGCAAAGAAAAAATGAAGCGCGTCTATAAGCTCGAGCTCGTCGAACTCGAAACGAGTAAGAAATGCGAGTTCGTCGCGGATCTTTAACGCGTTCAGACTGGGAGACGAATCTCTCGCTGGAACCAACAATGTTAATCCAGGACAAATATGCCGATTTTCCTAATAATACTAAATTATGCGGGGGCTCTGGTCGATAAGAGGATTAACGGCGCTTATGGCATGGACGATCGGATAGCGTCGTAGGGTTACCGTTAGCGAACAAGGACGTGATATGACGAACCGACGACAAAAATTTTTTGCGCTTATGTTGGCGACGCTATGCTCGCTAACTCTGTTGGGCGCGACCGGGTGCGCCGGCGCCTTGATGATGCCGTATTATCTCATCTACGGCACCGACGCTCAACCCGTTTATAAGGACGAGGCGAAGGCGATCCCCAAGGGCTCGAAGCTCGTCGTGATCTGCCGATCGAATCTCAATCTCTTCGGTTCGTCGAATCCCAACAGCGACCTTGCGACCGCCGTGACGCTCCACGTCTCGCGGAATATTAAAAACAAGAACAAGAAGACGCTCGAATGGATTCCCGTCGATCGCGTGAACGAGCAGTTCGACGAAGAGCAGTTCAATACGCTTAGTTTCGAGAAGATGGGCGCGGAGCTCGGCGCCGATTACGTTATCGGAATTGAGCTCGATTCCTTTGAAATCCACCATTCGACGCAATTTTACCAGGGAAACGCCAAGGTTCTCGTACGACTCGTCGACGTTAAGAATCACGAAACCATTTTCGCTCAGTCGATGCCGGCTTATACCTATCCCCCGACTCCGGTTCCCGTCTCAGACCTCGACGAAATGCAGTTCCAAAACAGGTTTGTCGTTCGATTGGCGAAGCACATTTCGACCCTCTTGTGCCCCTACGATCCGCACGAAGAGTACGCCGTCGATTCCGACTTCCCCGAACGTTAATCCTACAAACAAACAAATAAACTACGCGTCGCCGCAACTGCGCGCGGCGCGCTTTTGTATTTTTCTCTAATCCGCGTTAAACGCGCAAAGATTATGGCAACGTTATGAGCGAGTCCACAAAGAAAACTGTTTTTGCCGTCGGGTGTCATCCGGACGATATCGAATTCACCACAGCCGGAACTCTTCTACTGCTCAAAGATAGGGGATGGGACGTCCATTATATGACGATCGCGAACGGTTCCTGGGGATCGAGCACGATACGGCGCGAAGAACTCATTCGCACGCGACGCGCCGAATCGATTCGCGCCGCAGAGTTCATCGGCGCCCACTATCACGAAGCGCTCGTCGACGATCTTGAAGTCTACTACGACCGCCAGACCCTCATGCGCCTGACCGCCGTCTTTCGCGAAGTCGACCCCGACGTCTTGCTATGCCAATCCCCGTCGGACTACATGGAAGATCACCAGAACGCCGTACGACTCGCCGTTACCGCCGCATTCTGCAGATGCATGCCGAACGCGCCTACCGATCCCCCTACCCCGGCGACCTACAAAGACGTCGCCGTATATCACGCGCCCCCGCACGGCAGTCGCGATTCCATGCGCAAGATCGTGCGCTCGGAGCTCTACGTCGACATAACGTCCGTGATCGATCGCAAGAGCGAAGCGCTCAACGCGCATCAGAGTCAAGGCGCATGGCTCGACGTTTCGCAGGGCTACAGCGCGTACATTGAGTCAATGCGCGAAAACTCGGCGTTCGTCGGGAAACTCTCGGGACGCTACCAGTTCGCGGAAGGCTGGCGGCGCCACAATCACCTTGGTTTTTCCGAGAAAGAGATCGATCCTTTACGCGAGGCGCTCGCAGACGTTTCTCTCGTCGATCCGAAATATGAAGAGTGGCTCAACGCTTAGTCTCGACGCCGCGCCTCTTAAAGAGGATAAAACGGGCAAAACGCGGCAAAGGCGCCGATTAATTCTGTCGCGCTGGGGATTTTTTAAAAAAATGTTTTTTAATGCCGTCAAAACTTGTATTTTTTGCGTTCGACGTGTATAATGAAACTGGTTTGACAGCGTCGGCGGCGCGTTATGTTGACTTACACTGTGTTGGTCGTCGCGGCGCGCGGTTTAAGAAAGAGTGAAAGAAATGAAATCGTTGAAACTGAATCTATTCGCGCTACTGTGCGTCGCGTTGAGCGTCGTAGCGTTTTCAGGTTGTAAGCCGGACGACGGGCTTTGCGACGTCGAGGGAAAGGTTACTTTGGACGGGCAGCCCCTCGCGACGGGCACAATCAATATCGGTCCTATGGCGGGTCAATCCGGCACGGGCGTCGGCGGCAAGATTGAGAACGGCATGTACAAAGTTCGCGCGTCTGAAGGCGAAATGATCGTTGCTATCCGTTCGCAGAAGATGGTCAAAATCGAAAATCCGACCGAGGACGATATTGCTCACGGCGTTACTGAGCGAGGCGAAGAGCAGATTCCAGATAAATACAATAATCGTAGCGAGCTGAAGATCAAAGTCGTAAAGGGACAAAAGAACGTCTTCGATTTCGACCTGAAAACTGAATAACGCTCGTTCATATTGGTACGTTCACGAACGCAAGCCGAGCGCGCCCGCGCTGGAGGCGCTCGGTTTGTCGCTATTTTATTATATTCAAGTTAGGCGGCGCTTTTGTAAGAAAGTCGATCCGCCAGTTTACAACCCAGGATTTCACGCAGGTAATTTATGAGAACAAACAAATCTTTCAAGAGTCGCGGCTTTACGCTCGTCGAACTCCTCGTCGTCATCGCCATTATCGGTATTTTGATCGGTCTTCTTCTTCCGGCGGTGCAGGCGGCGCGTGAAGCGGCTCGTCGTATGCAGTGCACGAACAACCTCAAGCAACTCGCGCTCGCGTGCCAAATGTACGCCGACGCGAACAAGCAGAAGTTCCCCATTGCCGTTCAAATCGGTTGCGACACTCGCCCTGAACATACCGACACCTTCTCATGGCACGCGCGCACGTTGCCATACATCGAACAAATGGCGATTTACAACACGCTTGACTTTTCGAAGGCGCTTGGAAACGGTTATGCGGAAGAATATCGCCGCTTGCTGATCGACACGCACCAGTGCCCGACGCAGCCGGAAGCGATCGGTGAAAAAGCCAACGGAGCGTGGTGCATGCGCCGCACGTGCTATTTCGTTAATCTCGGCAACTCGAACTATCACAACGACAACGTTGAAAACTGGGACGGTCGCGGATCCTACAAGGCGAAGCACGCGCCCTTTAAGTTCAACGAAGCGGTCAAAATGTCCGTCTGCTCCGACGGTACTTCGAACACGCTCTGCATGTCCGAGCTTCAAATCAACAAGAACGAGTCTTCCTATCAAGGCAACTACGGAACGGTCATGTACAGCAACGGCGCGGGCTTCACGACCTTCTTGGGTCCGAACTCGACGTACGAAGTCGACTACGGTCGCGCTCGTTGGGATCCCGACGAATTCAAACCGCCGATGTACTGCCACGGATCCGGTTGGTGGGGCGGCGCGACGTTCCCGGCGCGTAGCGATCACTCCGGCGGCGTCAACGCTTCTATGATGGACGGCTCCGTCCACTTCGTGAGCACGACGGTTGACTTGGAAGTCTGGCGCGCGGCCTCGACCGGCGACGGCGGCGAATCGACGCAAGCTCTCCAGTAAGTCTAACGCTACGGCGTAGCGAACGCGCTTGACGCGTTTCGAATGTGTTTGGCTCCGCGCGATCGATTCGCGCGGGGCTTTTTTCTTTAGCGTAACTTTTCTGCTCTTTTGCGCATAAAACGGCGCCTTTCTCTTGACGCGCGATTTCCCATCGCTACGATTGATTTCTAACGGTAAACCTTTTGCTCTCGGTCTGTTGAATCGGAGGAGTCTCAATGTTCAAAATTAGCAATCTTATAGCGTTGGTTTTCGTCGCGGCTCTACTGGCGCCGACCTCCCCTACGTCTTGGAGTCAGGAATTCGTCTCGCCGCCGCAGGGATTCAACGCGCGGCGCGACGGCGTTCAGTATGGGAACGTTCAGGAGTTTAAATATTACTCCTCCGTCGCGGAACAAGAGCGCAAAGCGCTCGTTATTACCCCGCCGGGATACGACGGTTCAAAGAAACTTCCCGTCCTTTATCTACTGCACGGGCTAGGAGGCAACGAAGGCGAATGGATGGCGTGCGCGCCCAACGAGGTTCTCTACAATCTAATAGCCGACGGCAAGGCTCGCGAAATGCTCCTTGTCCTCCCGAACGTCCGCGTGCGACACAAGAGCGTCGTCCAACCGCCGCCGATGTATTCGATCGAACATTTTCGAGAATTCGACGCCTTCTACGACGAGCTGACGAAGTCCCTCCGACCTGCGATCGAAGAGAAATTCGCGGTCGCGACCGAACGGAATTTACAAGCGATCGCGGGGCTCTCCATGGGCGGTCGAGAATCTCTCGCTATTGCCGTTAAAGATCCAAGCAAATTCGGATACGTCGGCGCGTTCGAGCCCGCGCCGGGGCTGCTTCCCTATAACGACGAGCCCGGTCTCTTTACCAAAGAAACGCTCCAGCTCGCCGATCCCTATAAGACCTCGACTTATCTTTTCGTAACGAAAGGTTCGCGCGACGGCGTCGTCGGCGACTGGCCCGAGCAGTACGCCGACGCGTTCCGCAATTCCCGCACGGAGCCGAACTTTACCGTATTCGACGGCGGCCATGAGCCGCGCGTGTGGTCCGCGTCCCTCTACTTCTTCTTGCCCCATCTTTTCAGCGAAGAAAACGAAGACGCTGAAAAACCCAGAGTCGAAAGGAAGGAAAACGAGTCTGCAACGCTCTTTACCGCGACGCGCGACAACTTCTTAACCGACGCCTACGCCCGACCCGAGATCGGCAAAATCGAAATCGTCGACGACCCCGACGGCAAGCCGGTCGCAAAATGCCAAGTCGAGAATCCGCCGCAAAACGCGTGGAATTTCGGGTTGCGATTTAAGCTTCCGCGTCCCGTTCAAGCGGGCGAACAATTTTCGTTAAGTTTCAAGGCGCGCACAATCGCGGCGCAGACGGAGTCTGGACTGGCGGTCGTTCGCCCCTACTTCGAACAGACGCGTCCGCCCTTTGCGAAATCTCTTTTCGAGCGCGTTGAAGTCGGCCGCGAATTGCGCGATTATTCCTATACGTTCAACGCGCGCGCGAGCGGCGAAGCGGCGTTCGGAGTCTTCCTCGGCGATCAGAAGCAAGAGGTCGAAATTTCAGACGTTCGCCTAGCGAGAACGCGCGCTATTCCGCAACGTCCCAGGCGACGCGCAACGAGCTACAAGAGCGATCCTAACGCGCAATGGCGAAAAGACGCAGAAGCAAGAATTGAGCAATATCGCAAGGGCGATTTGACCGTCGCCGTCCTCGACGCGCAGGGCGAGCCCGTTGCCGACGTCGACGTCGAAATCAACGAGACGCGACCGGCGTTCCGATGGGGAACCTGCGTCGTCGCAAGACGAATCGTCGACCAGTCCCCCGACGCTGAAAAGTACCGCGAATTCATTAAGAAATACTGCGGAATCGTCGTCTTTGAAAACGATTTAAAATGGTTCGGATGGCGCAACGAGCGGAATCGTCCGACGATTATGAAAGCGCTCGACTGGCTCGACGAGCAGGGAATCGAAACGCGCGGGCATTGCCTCGTCTGGCCGAGCTGGCGCAATTCCGATCCCGAATGGCGACGTCTCGCCGACGATCCGGACGCCTTGCGCAAGACGATCGACGCGCGCATAACCGACGCGACGACCGCGCTCGCCGGACGACTCGTCGATTGGGACGTTCTCAACGAACCGTACGACAACACCGACGTATGGCGCATTCTCGGCAAAGAATCTTTCGTCGACTGGTTCAAACTAGCGCGCCAAGGCGATCCGAACGCGCGACTCTTTATCAACGACTACGGCATTCTCTCCGCCGAAGGGCTCGATCAGAAGAAGCAAGATTTCTATTTTACGACGATTCAAGAGTTAAAAGACGCCGGCGCTCCGATCGGAGGAATTGGTCTACAGGCGCACTTCGGCGCGATTCCGACCCCGCCGGAACGTATCATTGAGATTATCAATCGGTTCGCGGAGCTCGGACTACCGATCGCAATTACCGAGCACGACGTCGACAGCGTCGACGAGCAGTCGCAAGCGGAATTCACCCGCGACTTCATGACCGCCGCCTTTAGCTGTCCCGCCGTTGAAAAATTCCTCATTTGGGGGTTCTGGGCGAGATCGCACTGGCGACCGAAAGCGGCGTACTTCCGCGAAGACTGGACTCCGACTCCCGCCGGAGAAGTCTGGACGGAACTCGTCGGCGAGAAGTGGCGAACGAACGAGACGATCCGCTCGAACGACGACGGCGTCGTTAAAGATCGCGTCTTTTTGGGCGACTACAAGATAACGATCAAACGCGGCGACGAGACGCTCAAGGAAACGACGACGACCGTCGGTTCCGAAGGCGCCGCGTTAGAGATTCGACTCGATTAAGCGCGAGACGGTCTCGCGCAAACGTAAAAAAGCTCCGAACCCAGGGGTTGGTTCGGAGCTTTTTTTTGCGCCGTTAGGCGCGGGCAAAAGAGCGGTTAGTAATTCCACCCGAGTCCGGCGACGTAACCGTGCGCGAGGAAGTCGCTTTTGCGTCCGTTAAGATTCGACGCGTTGTACCACGCGTTGAATTCGTAGCCGCCGCGCGCCTCGAACCCGTTGCGCTTCCACGAGAGCCCAACGCCGCCTTCCACCGAGGGAGTCGCGTACGTCTTCTTGATCTCGCGGATCGCGTCGCCGTTTTGGAACGTTCGCGTTTTGACGTCGCCGACCGCGATCGTACCGGCGCCCTTGCCGTAGACGCTCAGACCTTGCGTGAGCGCAAGATCGACGTCGGCGCCGATGCGCAGACCGTACGCGTTAAGTCGTGAACGCGCGGAGACGGATTGACTCGCCGAATTCGACGTCTCTCTTAAAACCGCGTTGGAGAACGCCGTTTCGACGGCGTCGTCGTCGTCGAGCATTGAAGTCGTCGCCAGGACGCCGTCGCTCGCTACTGCGTTGCTCGTCGTGAAGACGTTCGCAAACTCTTCGTTAAATTGCGTCCAGCGGAAGCCGGCAAACGGACGGAACGAGAACGCGCCGCGTTCGTTCCAACGCCCGATTTCAAGGTCGACGACCTGCAATTCGTTTTTAAGCGTCGCGCTAGTTGAGTCGCTCACGTCGACGGTTTCGTCCGGGAAAAACGGCGAGGTAAACGCCGCGTTTCCTTCGGCAACCGAGGCGGATTTATCAGCGTCGTACCATGTGTACGTCGCAACGATATCCCAGCCGGAAAGAGCGCGGAATCCAAGGCGTCCGCGAAGACCGGAGCCGCTTGTCTGAAGGTCGCGCTCTCGCGTTACGCCGTTGTCGACGACGCGCGCAAACGGCTTGTCGGTATCGGTTCGCCATGCGAGCCATTCGGCGCCGGCGATAAGACCGTAAGGACGTCCGGCGACGGCGTAGGACGGCGTCTCAGACTCGTACGAATAGAAGGTCTGACCGTCGTAGGGCGCTTGGAAGCCGTAGGCGCCGCGAGGTTGCGGTATGCCGTACGATTGACCTATCGCGTTCGGCTGGCAAGTCGGAGCGGAACATCCTACCATTTGCTCCGCGCAAGGAGCGTAAGACGCATAGACCGGCTGCGCGCATTGCGGTTGCGCCGGAAACGCGTTCGGCTGACAATAGGGTCGCGCGAGAAGTTGGCTCACGGCGGGATTATCCGCCGGGGGCGTCGTTACGGTCGGAGCCGGCACGTTGACTTGCTCGTATCCGTTAGGCGAACAGTAAGGCGCGTCGAGCATAAGGGGCGCGGAATCGCTTTCGTTTTCTTGCGACTGCGGAGTCGGCGCTTCCGATTCCTCAGCGCTCTCAACTTGTTGAGTCGATTGCGATTCTTCCGGCTGGTCCGTCGTTTCGGGCAGAGGATTAGCAACAGTCGGAGGCGCGACGGGCGCGATCTCAACCGGTTCTTCCGTAGTAGGAGCGGTTGGCGCGTTTGGCTTTACCGTTTCGACTGGGATCGGCGGGACGGGCACGTCCTGGATTTTAGGTTCGTTAGCCGTCGCTTCTGCAGCCGGCGCGGTAAGAGTCGGCTCTTGAAAAACGGCTTGCGGCGTCTCGGGTTCCGGTTTAGGATCGAGGCTCTCGAGGGTTTCGAGCGTCGGCGTTTCGTCCGGACTGGCGAGTTCTACGTCCTCTTGCTGACTCGGAGGCACAAAGGCGGGCAACGAGTCGATTGACGGCGTTTCCAGTTCTTCGTCGGAAACGAGCGGCGGATCGATAGGTCCGAGCGTTTCGCTCGTCGTGAGCGCGTCCTGCGGCGGAGCGGCAAGCTCGGCGCTGAGATCGATCTCGTCGGAATCGGCGGCGTTGGCGTCCGTTTCCTGCGCTACGGCGTCGCTAACTTCCGAGCGATTCGGCGTCGCGTTAGGATTACCCGAGGTCGCGAGCGCGGGATCGGTCATGAGACCGTAAACGACCGGTCGCTTAAGGGACGGAGTCTGAGAGCGGCCGTATTGACCGCCGCCACGTTTCGAAGAACCGTCCCAATTGAGCGCGTTCTCGGCGCCAGCGCCCGTTTCCGTACTGACGACGTGAGCGCCCGGCGAAAGCTGAAAGGAAGACGGCGGCGCTTGGAGACTAGGCGCGTACTGCTGGAATTGCGGCGTCGCGACGCTAGCCTGACGACGCGGTTGCGCGTTTGGCTTGGCGTTGAGCGCGCCGAGCGTCATGGGCGCGTTAATCGCGCGCACCGTATGCTTGCGGCGCGCCGCGCGCTCTTGAGTCTTCGCAAAAATTTCCGCCGCCTGCATCTTTTCTTTCAGAAGCTCGTTCCCAGAAGCGTCTAGATCGACGATCGAATCGCCGAGCTCGACGTTTTCCGCGTAGAACGTTTCCGGCGCAAGCTTGCTGGGACTCGGCGCGCTTTCTTCGTCATAAGCTTCGAGCGGCTGCGCGCTCTCCGCGACGCCGACCTGCGGCGAAACGAAAATCGCGTTCGGATCCCGCGCCGTCGACGAATGCGCGACCGCCGAACCGACCCCGCTCGCGAGCACGTTCGGGCGCGTTTGAGCGCGCGCCGAACCGGTCGCGACGAGCGAGACGCCGAGCGCGGTCGCTATAATTGTTTTCTGTAACCAATCCATTGACGTTACCCCTGTGTTTTGTCGTCGCGGCTCGCCAAGCGAACTTGGCGACGCGGCGAAGCGCGTCTCGATCCTTCGAGACCGCTACGGATTGACGTTTCTGCGTCGCTGTTTCAGCGCGTCGCGCGCTCAAACGGCGATTCTAATCTTCACAGGAAATTAAATACGTCGACAATATCGGCGCATTCCTAATTTCCGTTATGTCTATTAGAATCGTCACAAATTACCAACCTCTTGCCAAAAATCCGTTCCTTTTTCTGTTTTTGACTAAATTTTCTACGCGAAACGTCCGTTAAGGGGCGCCGCAACGCGCCCGGAACGCAGTATAGAAAAAAGACGGAACAATTGCAAGCGCGACTCTATATGATACAATACTCTATAGGAGCGTCGCGAGCGCGACGCGCGTGCGCTGTATTTCATGGAGTTTGTAAAATGCGTTTTCATCGTTTTGAAGCTTGCCTGGTTCGACTACCCCTTAAACAAACCTGCCGCGTCGCCGACGCGCCCGTACAATTCTGCGAGACCGTGCTCGTGCGACTTGAAAGCGACGGCGTCGCCGGATGGGGGGAAGTTACGCCCGGCAACGCGCCCTACCTAACGGGCGAATGGAGCGGCGCCACATATCTAACGCTACGCGACTGCGTCGCGCCGCGACTCGCTGAAATGAAGGCGGCGGCGAACGCGAAGTCGCTGCTCGAAGGCTTCTCGACTCTTAAAGGCAACAACGCGGCGAAGGCGGCGGTCGAACTCGCGTGGCAGGATCTCAACGCGCGACAGCTCGGTCAACCGCTCTGGAAGACGATCGGCGGCGAAAAGAAACCGATTAAAGTCGGTCTGACCTTCGACCGCTCGACCGAACGCGACGCGTTCTTCGCCGCGCTGGCGCGTGCAAACGAGGAAAATTTCGCGCGCATTACGCTCAAAATGCGACCCGGGTGGGACGTGCAAGTCCTCAATTTCGCAAGGCTCGATTCCCCGCATTATCTCCAGCTACAAGTCGACGTCGAAGGCGCGCTCGATCTCGAAATGCACGCGGACACGCTCTATCGTATGGACGATTTCTTCCTGACCTGCGTCGAACAGCCCCTCAATCCGCGCGATTTCGTTTCGCACGCAATGCTTCACGATCGACTCCGCACGCAGATCTGCCTCGACGAATCGATCGAATCGATCAAAGACGTCGAAATTGCGCTCGATCTAAATTCCGCGGGAATGTTCTGCCTCAAGCCGGAACGACTCGGAGGACTCGAGAACGCCGTTGAGATCGCGAAATACGCCCTGGCAAACAACGCGACGACCTACGTCGGCGCCGAACTGACCTCGTCCCTCGCATATCGGCATCTCCTAGCGCTGGCGTCCGTCGCCTCTTCGAACTTGCCGACCGATTACGTTAGGTTTGAGGAAGTCTTCGAACGCGACCTCGTACAGCCCGTCGCTACCACAATAATCGAAGAGCCCGGCAACGAAGAGAAGAAACAGCCGCCCCGTAATTTCCGTTTCGTCGAACTATGGGACGAGCCGGGAATCGGCGTCGAGCCCGATCTCGACGCGCTCGGCGACTGCGTGCTCGATCGCTTTGAAGTTCGGATTTAGGACTGTCGGACGCGACCTACCGGCGCCCCTCGCATTTTGACTTGGCGAAAGCGGATAAGCCTTAGCATGGCGTTCTCTGGTTGAGAAAGGGCTCGTTATTCCGCTTCGCGAATGCGGACGTTCTACCGGTTCGCCGCAGGATCGTTCCTCTACCCGTTCGTTATGGAGCGATTCGCCGACGCTAAACCAACCCTATCGCCCTTGCAAGAGACGTCAAAAACTGGGACCGAACGTCGGTTCTCGTCAACGCCGACGTCTTTCTCCTAACAAAGCGCCCCGACGTTCGTAAAAAACGACGTCGGGGCGTTTGGGATTGTTTCGCAAACCTTAGCGCTCGAAACTTAGATCAGTTCGTTAATATCGACGTAAGGAAGTCCGTGCGCGAGCGCGACGTTTTGGCACGTCAGCTTGCCGTCGTACGTATTGACGCCCGATCGAATCGCCGCGCTTTTGCGACAGGCGGCTTCGAGACCTTCGGAAGCTATTTGCAGGCCGTAGCGCAACGTGGCGTTCGTGAGCGCGATCGTGCTCGTACGCGGAACCGCGCCCGGCATATTGCCGACGCAGTAGTGGACGACGCCCTCTTCGATAAAGACAGGGTCGTCGTGCGTCGTAACGCGACTGCTTTCGCCGCACCCGCCCTGGTCGATCGCAACGTCGACGAAGACGGCGCCGTCCTTCATTTCGGGCAGATATTTGCGCTTGAAGAGTTTCGGGGTCGAGCCGCCGGGAATGAGAACGGACCCGATGACGAGATCGGCGTCGCGAAGCGCGCGTTCGACGTTGCCGTCGTTGGAGACGAGCGTCTGAATGTGCGCGCCGAACATATTGTCAAGATCTTCGAGGCGCTTTAAGTTCACGTCGAGAATCGTAACGTTCGCCCCCATGCCAACCGCGATCTTGCACGCGTTCATACCGACGGTGCCGCCCCCAAGAATCACGACGTTCGCCTTCGGTGTGCCCGGAACGCCCGCTAGGAGAATCCCTTCGCCGCCAAATCGTTTCTCGAGATACTTCGCGCCCTCTTGAATCGAAAGACGACCGGCGATCTGCGACATTGGCGAAAGACACGGCAGCGACCGATCCGCTTCCTGAATCGTTTCATACGCGACCGCTTTGACTTTCCCATTCAACAGCGCGTCCGTCTGCTGACGATCCGCAGCAAGGTGCAGGTACGTATAGAGCACGAGACCGGGGCGAAAGAACGCGTACTCTTCTTCGAGCGGCTCCTTAATCTTAATCATCATGTCGACGAGCGCCCAGACGTCCGCGGCATTGTCAATGAGCGATACGCCCGCCTCGACGTATTCCGCGTCCGAGAATCCCGATCCGACCCCCGCGCCCTTTTCAAAATAGACGTGATGACCCGCCGCAACGTACGCGCGAACGTTGTCCGGCGTCAGTCCGACTCGATATTCGTTATTCTTAATCTCCTTAACGCACCCGATCTTCATCGTTTCGACCTCTTTCTATATTCGACCTGATTCTGGTAATCGCGGCGCAACCGCCGTCGCGCGCTCAACTGCAAATATTGTAATCAAAAAAAGACCGCGCGTCGACGCCCGATAGAAAGCAATCGAGAAAAAACGCATAGACAAGTCGCCTCCCTTATCTGCGCAATTGGCGCCTGCGGCAATCAATATCGTTTGGTCATTCGCTCGCGTTCGAATCGAGCCAAATCTTAACGTCGGCAACGTCGACGCGCAAAATTTTCGCAATCGTCTCGTCGCTCCATCCTTCAGCGCGCATACTCGCCGCATTCTCCTTCAGCGTCTCGAGGCGCCCTATGCCGATT
>CADCOO010000107.1 GCA_902803085.1 uncultured Planctomycetota bacterium | reverse complement strand
TTCGGCGCCACGCACGTTTCGCGCGCGATTTCGCTCGCGATCCTGCTCTTTTGCTCCTACCTCCTGACTTTCTCCGCGACGCTCAACAATCACATTCCCGGCGTCGCGTGCATTTCGATCGCGCTCTGGGCGGCGTTTAAGATTCTTGCGCAGGGGCGCGCCAAAGTTGGCTATTTCTTCTTAGCCGGCTTCTTCGGCGCGTTTGCCGTCGCGTGCGAACTTCCGGCGCTCGCGTTCGCTGGTTTGCTGTGTCTGGCGCTTCTCGTCCGTCGCCCCAAGGGAACGATTCTCGTTTCGATTCCAGCGGGCTTGATCGTAGTCGCGGCGTTCTTCGGCACAAATTATATCGCGCATCAGACGTTGAAGCCCGCCTATGCGCACAAACGCGACCACATGGCGCTCGCGGCGCAAGCGGCGGCGAACGAAGGAGAAACGGTCGCGAACGAGGACGAACGGACGAGCGCGTCTTCTGAAACGCCTGAATTTTCGCGCGACGACTGGTATTACTACAATTATTATCCGTCCGGCGCGCCGCGCGAAGCGAAGTACGCGCGTCTTTCCCATTGGGCGAATCGAACGGGGATCGACAGGGGCGAGCCGTCGATAGGACGCTATGCGTTTCATTCGACGATAGGACTTCGCGGCGTCTTTTCGTTAACGCCGACGTGGGCGCTGAGCTTGCTGGCGTTCTGCGTTATCCTGACGGCAGGTTTGGCGCGACGCGCGGACGAGCCTAGGGACGTTCAGGTCGATCGGTTTGCCAAGATAGTCGCTGGAATTGGCGGCGTTTTGACGTTGGTCTTTTTCGCGTTCTTTATGACGCGCGACCAGGGCGATCGCAATTATGGCGGCATGTCGTGCTATCCGCGTTGGTTCTTTCCTTTAACGCCGATCTTTGCCGTCGTCTTGCCGCCGCTACTTGATCGCGCCTTAAGTTCTCGCGCGTTCCGCGTTCTGCTCGTCGCGGCGATCTTTTGGAGCGCGGCGGGCGCCTTCTATGCGACCTGGTCGCCGTGGGTTCACCCGTGGCTGTATCAGATCGCTCTCGATTGGAATTTAATACAACCTTACTAACGGCGCACGTCGCCTTTTAATACGTACTATAAAGGATTCGCTAATGGCGAAATCGCAGACAACAAAAAACGCTAAAAAGAAAACGGAAGACGACGGAATTGATCGCGTGGTGAGCGAGAATCGCAAAGCGCGATTCGACTACGATATTCTCGATCAACTCGAATGTGGAATCGAACTCGTTGGAAGCGAGGTCAAGAGTTTGCGCGCCGGTACGGCGTCCCTTGCCGAATCGTACGCGCGCGTTCGAAAAGACGAGGTTTACCTCGTGAATTGCGATATTCCCGAGTATTTCGAAGCGTCCCGTTTCAATCATAGGCGCAAACGCGATCGCAAACTCCTCCTGCACCGTCGCGAGATAGAGAAATTCGCGAAACGCGCGCTTGAAAAGGGCCTCACGCTTGTGCCGCTCAAGCTCTATTTCCGCCAGGGGCGCGCGAAATTGCTCGTCGGACTTTGTCGCGGTAAGCAGAAAGCGGATAAACGTCAGGCGCTCAAACGCGCGGACGCGGAACGCGGCTTGCGGCAGCTGAAGATGTTCCGACGTTAAGGGCCTATCTGTGAAATCTAACGTGGATTTCGATTTTACTAGCGCGCGACGCGCGCTGCTACGCTGGTACGACCGCCGCGGTCGCTCTTTTCCATGGCGCGACGCGCCGACTCCGTACCGCGTTTGGGTCAGCGAGATCATGCTGCAGCAGACGACGACGCAGACGGTCGTCGGCTATTTTTCGCGTTTCTTAGAGCGTTTTCCCACGCCGACCGCGCTGGCAAGCGCGTCTGAGGAGGACGTTCTCAAGGAATGGGAAGGGCTAGGGTACTATCGTCGCGCGCGAGCGTTGCGTTCGTCGGCGCAGATAATAGTCGCGCGTCATAACGGCGCCCTTCCTTCGACGCGCGAGGAACTCGAAGCGTTGCCCGGCGTCGGACGTTACGCCGCAGGCGCGATTCTCTCTTTTGGATTCGATCGCCGCGCCGCGATTCTAGAAGCGAACACGACGCGTCTCCATACGCGCCTCCTCGCGTTAGAAAGCGATCCGACTAGTTCGAGCGCGCAAACGACGCTGTGGAGTTTTGCCGACGCGTGGTTGCCGCAAGAGTCTTCGCGTCGCGCGCGCGACGTCTATCGGCGTATTAATAGCGCGCTCACCGATCTTGGTCGTCTCGTCTGCGCGCCTTCGAATCCTCTGTGCGACGAGTGTCCGCTTGCGCGCTTGTGCGGCGCGTTTCAGTCGGGTCGTCAAAACGAATTGCCGCGTTATAAACGCAAGTCGTCGCCGACGCCGCGTCTCGACGTCGCGCTCTGGATCGTGCGCGCCGACCTCGGCGTGCCGGGCGATGAGAACGACGTTCTTATCGTTAAAAGACCGGAAGGGGCGCTTTGGTCGGGACTATGGGATTTTCCGCGTTTTGAAGACGTCGGCGCTGAGTACGCCGGGTCGCCGTATTCGCACTGGTCGTCGCGACTTATCGATCAGACGCAACTCTTTTTAGAAAAGGAAATAGGCGCGCCGCCGAAGGATTACCGACTTGGCGCGGCGCTCAAAACGTTCAAACACGCCGTCACGCGCTATCGCGTTACGCTCGCGCTCTGTCGTTTGGCGCATTCCGAGTGGTATGCGTCGCGCGTGGAGCAGCGATCTCTTTTTGACCTATCCCCTGGCGTTAAGTCTCCAGAGTCGGCTAAAGAGCCGAAAAACTCCTGCGCGCGAATGGCGGAAGAATGGCGCTGGGCGCCGATAGACGCGCTTGCGTCCTATCCTTTGAGTTCGACGGGGCGTAAAATAGCGGAGTTTATTAAACGAGAGATAGGATAACGATCGCCC
>CADCOO010000106.1 GCA_902803085.1 uncultured Planctomycetota bacterium | reverse complement strand
CTTTGTTCCAACGCCTGGTCAAAGGACTAAAAGTTTACAGATTGCGGATGGAACGTCGAATACGATTATGTTCGTCGAATTGGCGGATCCGAAGGCGACTCCAGGGTGCGTAACTCTCGACGAATTTTATGAGCAACTTCAGAACTGTCCGGCGGATCGCAAGGGGTATCTCGCCGCGATGGCGGACGGGAGCATTGTTACGATTCCAAAGACGATTACGCGCGACGAACTGAAGGCAGGCGTGAGCAAAGCGGGCGGCGACTCCATTAAGAACCTACAATAAAGCGAAAGAGATAGGCGGCGACGCCGTCGACTATTTGGGGGACGCCGCCGAGAACCCCCGTTCCGGCGCCGGGCGAGCGTCTGTGCTTTGGGACATTATGGACGGAAACGGCAAATGCGCTGGCGTCAGTCGAACCGGCGGATCGAAACGACCCAGCGCGTGCGTTACCCTCGACGCGTTTTATCAGCAACTCCAGAATTGTCGCGAAGAGAAGGGCTTTTATTGGGCGCTTATTCTCGACGGTAGCGTTTGCTCGAATCGCAAATCGACGGTGGAAAGAACGGAGGCTCTAAGTGGCGTACGCGCGGTATAACCTCCGTCTTACGGCGCTAAGCGCGCGTAAGCGTGAATCGACGCGGTTTCATGAGCGCTCCCCGGCGTTTTTGGTCTTCCGAGGCGCGCGAGTCTCGCTATGACGCCTGCGTCGCCGTAGAGCGTCGTTATCTTGCGTGAAAACAAGAAAAAATCGCGACCTCTATTGAAAGGCGTCTTTCAATTCGCTAGAATGGTGGCAGTTGCGGGGACGCGGTCTCCGCTTGGCGGCGCGTTGAGGCTTATGCGAGCGCCGTTTGGATAAGTAACCATACAGATCATGTCGCGCGCGCGGCGCTAGCGGCATATTGCAAGGAGATAATGAGAATGAGAGAACTTCCCGTAACGATTCTCGGTTTTGGTATGATGGGCACGGCGCGCGCGGTCGCTTACGAGGCGGTCATGCGTTATTACGGCGCGACGCCGATCAAGCCGGTGCTGTATCAGGCGTACACGTACACGGACGCTGAAGCGGCGGGCGCGACGGCGACCGGTTGGGAAGCGACGAAGGACCTGGACGCGGCGATTACGAATCCGAAGACGGAATACGTCGACGTCTGCCTGCCGAACGCGATGCACTGCGACGCGGTTCTGAAGGCGATCGCGGCGGGCAAGCACGTCTTCTGCGAAAAGCCGCTCTCCGTTACGGTGGAAGAAGCGCACAAGATGGTCGACGCGGCGGCGGCGAAGCCGGAACTGCTCAATTCGGTGAACTTCATCTATCGTCGCGTTCCGGCGAACGTCTACGCGCGCAAACTGGTCAAAGACGGCGTCTTCGGCAAACTGCTCGAAGCGCGAAGTTTTTACAATCAATCGTGGGGCGGCCCGGACACCGACTACAGCTGGCGCTTCAGCGCGACGGGCGGCACGCTCGGCGACCTCGGCTCGCACGCGCTCGATATGCTCTACTACACGACCGGCATGCGCCCGATCGAACTGTGCGCCATGCAGAGCGTTCATATTCCGTATCGCTATAAGCCCGCCACGGTCGGCTCCGACCTCGAAGGACGCTACAATAAGAAGGCGAAGGATCTCGCGGAAGTCTGGGCGGACTGGCGCAAAGACGCGGACGCGGCGGCGAACGGCGGCGAGACGAGCCGGCCGATGCTCAAGGTCGACACGGACGACGTTACGCGCATTATGTACACGCTACCCGGCGGCGCCGTCGGTTCGCTCGAATGCACGCGCAACGCGTGGGGCACGGAGAACACGCACGGGTACGAGCTGTACTTCGAGCGCGGCGCGATTCGTTGGAACTACGACGATATGAACTATCTTGGAATCTACGACGCGTCGAAGCCGGAACGCGGCTGGTCGCGCGTGCTCTGCAATCGCGGCGGCTTCGCGTATCCGACCTTTGCCGACGGCCATATGTTCGGCTATCGCGACCTGCTCGTGAACGCGTGCTACGAGAATATGCTCAAGATCGCGGGTCAACCGGAAGTCGCGCCGATCGCGACGTTCCAAGACGCGCTCGACGTCGAACGCACGATTGAAGCGGTTCGCAAGTCGTGGACCGAAAAGCGCTGGGTTAAGCTTGACGAAATCGCGTAATTGCGTTCGTATTCCTTCCTCCATTTGACAGCTTTTGACTCCGTCTTATGGCACGACCGTAGGGCGGAGTTTTTTAGGCGACGGCGTCGCATCGTCGTCTCGCTAATACCTATCAATCTTCAACACGAAAGGCCCCCCTATGAAACGAGCAATATTGTTAATGGTCGCGACGACGCTGTTCTTGGCGTCGCACGCGTTCTGTTCCGCCGAGGACGGCGCAGAAATTCTCTTGAAGGCGTCGAAACGCGCGCGCGAGACGGAGAAGATCGAGAGCTTTCGCGCGACCTATGAATTTTCCGTAACGAATGAAGACGGAAAGGTGGAGAAATCGCGACGTAGGATTATGATTGAGAAGCCGGAGCCGAGCGTTTTCTATTATCTTAACGCGCCGATCGACGACGTTCCGACGCAGAGCATGCTCTTACT
>CADCOO010000105.1 GCA_902803085.1 uncultured Planctomycetota bacterium | reverse complement strand
GACTCTTCGTCAGTCGTGCGGAAGGAGTCGATTTCGTCCTTGTCGACGACGACGAAGGCAACTTGATCCTGGGCGAAATCGCCGGTAGCGCGCAGTAGCGGGAAGAGGACCTTCGGCACGACGACGCGTTGCGGCGCCTTCTGTTTAGGCGTCGACTGAGCCTGGGTTGTTTGCCGTTGCGCCGTAGCTTGTCGTTGCATTTGCGGGGGGATTAGCGTCTTGGTCTCGGCTTGCTGAATTTGGGCCGGAATCCGTTGCGCTTGCTGCGTCGGAACCTGAATCTTCTGCGCCGGTAGCGACGCGAACGCGAGCGGCTTTTCCGTTACGACCGCGCGGACGCGATATTCGCCAAGCTCGTTCGGAAGCGGATTCTTCGGCGTGATCTCGAAGACCTCGCCCGCCTTGACCGCGTACCCCTTGCCGTCGTTCACGTCCGTCATAAAAACGGTTCGACCTTCCTTCAGATCCATGTAGTACCCGACGAGGTAAACGTAGCCGTCCTTCGCCGACTTGCCCCTGATTGAGTACCTCTCGCCAGCGCCGTAGTAGCCGCCGTCGAACTGATCGACCGTTATGTCGAAATCCCACGCGGAATCGCCGCTACGGAGGAATTCAAACGCCGCCGGCAGGGAAATCGCTTCCTTGTCGAGCGCGAGCGTCGGGTTCGTTGGGGTCACGTCAAGCGCAATAGTCGGTACGGTCGGATTCAAATCGTCAGAGACCGGTTGATATTCCTCTTGTTCCCGTTGCGCCAGCTCGTCTAGTTCAGCAATCTCTTGTATCTGCTCTTCCCGAACTTGCACAAACGTCTCGTTCTCTTCTTCTACGAGGTCGCCCCCAACCGAATGCGTCGGATCGCTTTCGTCGCAACCGGCTACAATTTGCTCAACGATGAAATAGTCGATCTCAGGCGACTCGGGCCGAACGACGAACGGACTCCAAGCGAAATCAGGATGGTTGTCTTTGCTGTCGCCGGTCCATTCGCTGTCATTGAGAAGGAAAGAGCCGTTTTCGACCGCAATCCTAAAAGTATAGCTATACTCGACTTCGATAAGTCCGACATAATCGTAATCGACGCCGCCGTCTTGTTTTTCAGGCGAGGCGGCGACGGTAATCTCGAGTTTTCCCTCGCAGACGTCGCCGTCTATTTCTGCGTCCACCGAATACGCGACGACCGGACAATTGTTAACAGATTCGTCCGCGTGAAGATCGAGCGCAATCGGCGCGCCGTTGTCCTTCAGATAGATTCGCAACGTCTGAATAAGGAGCGCCGGCGAAATATCGTCCTTATCGTCTCCCGGACCGTTATAGCGCGCGCCAATGACGTTCGCGACGTCGGCGGCGTGGCTCAGCGCGAGGAGCGCCTTCTGGTCGCCGACGGAAAAGGTCGCGCCTCGATACTTAACGGGTCCCGTCGGCTCGTTCTCCATAATCGCGCTTGCCGTGAACCCTTGGCAGTATCCCCACCATCCCGGTATCTTCTCGTTTCCATTTAGGTTCTTGAAGCGATTCTCACGCTGCCATTGCTCAGCAGACTTGTGAGTCGCGGCGTCGTACTTGCGCAGGCGCTCGAAAAGCTCGCCCGGCTGATCCGATTTCGCCATCGACCACCAATATCCTGACCAAACGTCCGACGCGCGCCCGCTCTCCGTATACTTCTCTGCCGCGTAGCCGCTCGTCGCGCACAACAGGAGCGCGCCCGCCGCGAACGCCGACGCTAAAAATAATCGCGTTAGTTTCATTTCTCTGTCTCCTTGTCGTCCGTTCTGGCTAGTTTTCCTTCGGTTCATATTTGATCAACGTCGATTGAACGACGCCGTTGTCGCTTTCCAGAGGCCACGGAACGTTCGGCGCCCATAGTTGTCGGAGGTCGACGCACGAAATTGAAACGCTTACCTCGCGTAGACCGCTATAACTCTTGTCGTCAATGGTCTTCGCGTAGTCGACCGCCTCAAAAGTGAATTTCGGTTTATACGCAAACGGTTTGACCTTATCCTGGCCGCCGACGTCCTTCGTATAGGGAGAATCGTCGTCGAGACCGCCGTCCATAATAACCGAAGGTTCGACGTCAAGCCCGCCGTCAATCGACTTCGCCAAAGAAAAATCAATATTGCCAAAGGCGACCACGTCGAGTGGAAGCGCCGTTATCGGAGCAAGGGCGACCGAACCATTTTTAAACGTCTTTTGGAAAGCCACCGTGCGTTTGTCGTCTAGCTTGAGCTCGTACGCAACGCTGGCAAGTCGACCCGACTCTTTCTCAACCCAGATTGCCATCTCCGGAGATTTCACCACGTTTTCAGAAACGCATTTGATCGTCGCCTTGTAGTAGTCGGCGTTATTGTGCCTCTCAAGGCCGACGACCGTAAACTTCCATTGTACCGGCGTCATTTCGCCCATTCTGGAATTCACCGTCGCGCGTTCTGAAATTTTCGTCTCGACGGTCCACGAATCGCCAACCTGCCAATGCGCGCCAAACGCTTTCCAAGCTTTAGCGTTCATGACGTCGGTCGACTCTTCAGCCTGCGCCGTAGTCGGCGCGCTATGCGTCGCGTAATCAACCGCGCCGAGTCCGATAAACCCGAGCGCTAAGGCGAGCGCCGCCGTTCGTAGCTGTTTAAATTGATGTTTCATTCTTCTGTCCTTTTACTCCAAGGAGCCTGCGTGATCCTGGAACGCTAACGATAAGCGTCCTTCTTTTGCCCTTATAGAAGGGACGCCCCGACTTTTCGGAGCAAAAAAGTTGATTATTTTAAAATGCCTTCTCACGCTCGGGAAAAACGCGTGTGAAAACTTAATAAGAGGAGGCGACTAACGAGTCGAGAACCGAGCGATAGCCGCCTAATTGCTTTAAAATGACTAAAACGCCAACTACCCGGAAAGAAGCTAGAGCTTGAAATCCGGCGTCTCCGACTCATCTAGATCGTCGACGACCTCCGGCGGCATTTCAATCGTGAAGACCTTTTGGACTCGTTTAACGCTCTGGAGGAAGTAGTTCTGTTCAGCGTCTGAAGTCGACGACGTCATGTCTTTGCCTTTCGGTTCAGCGCTCGCCTTACCTGCAACGTCGCTTGTTTCTCCTCCAGCGTGCAAAGGATCAGATACGCCAGATTCAGTCTTGACCGCGCGATTACGATTTTTGAAGAGTTCCTCGACCGACGTCACGCCCTCGAAAATCTGATCAAGATTAAGACTGCCGATTAATTCGTCCACGTCCAAACGATCCTCTAGCAGATGCTTACTAATAACTTCGTTTCTCTTATTTATCAGCTTTGTAATCTCAGCCGTACATTCTGCTTCTGAAATGATAAACTCCATTTTTGCCTTTTCAGCTTGTTCCTTTCTGACGCTCCACTCCTTTTCAGCCGCCTCCAGCAAATGCGTCGTCTTCTTAACCTCTTCTCGAGTGTAGGTATGATTCTCGTAAATGAACGTCTCGAGATCAAGAGCGCCATTAAAGGCAGCGAATTGACTCTGGGTGCGTAAGAGTTCCTCGCAAGCTTTATCGTAGCGAGATTCCGCTTCCTTTCTTAGCTGTACATATCGCATTCGAGACTGCTTGATTCCACTCGTCGCTTCGTCAATTTTTTCGATCTTACGGCGAGTCAGTTCCGGAATGTTTTCTGGGATGGTCAACAGTTCTGGATCGGGAATTTCGGGATCAACAATAGGATGGCAGTACGGACAATTAGGATCGTCGACTCCCAACGCCCTAGTAATCTTGCACGATACTTGTTTCCAACCTTCGCCAACAACGTCTGAAATTGTTTTTTGGTCGCTAAGCGGGTTCAAATTAGTCTTATTGACGTTCTCAATTAAAACGATCCCCAAAACAAGCGCCACCACAACTATGATCGTACGATAGAGAAATTTCAAGACATGGACGTCCTTATATTTCTCTGCAAGAGCGGATAGAATGAAGTTGCCTATGAGCCATGCAAAAATTTGAATGATATTGCCTGCCATGTTTTCCATTTGGGGACTCCTTAAATAATGCTAATGGTTGCCAACATGATTATCCACCGCGTTGTCCGGCGCTCTTACCGGACAAGGTTGCAAGTGAAAAGTCGCGTTTGTCCGTACAGAGTACGTTGCAGGATTTTTCCCTGGCAAAAATGTGAAAAAACCGATATTTCCTTCCGCTCGGGAAAACGCCGCGTGAAAAAGTGAAAAAGTCGAAGCTGGTCAAAGATAGGAAATAAACGCTTCTTTTCAATTCACGGCGGCTGTAATCTAGAGATCGATTTCCTCCCGATACTCGATCTACGGAGCATTAGAATTAGCGTATTCGGCAATATCAAAAATACTTGCTTCTTCATCTTTCTCTTACCCAACCTATGTCGTCGACAACGTTTCGCTAACTTTCAGTTTAGGAACCCCCTCAATGCAAGAGCCTTCTTCCACGCTGAGTTTCGTAAACTTGACTCTCGTCCTCGTCCCTCCCAGGAAATCGATTCGTTCGTTACATAGGTTTATCTTCACGGCAATCGCCGTCCTTTTCTCTTCGCTCGTTTGGTCCTCAAATTTCAAGCTCGTGCCTAACGCCTTTGGGCTTGCTTTCGAAGACTCCTCCTCTCGACGACGCCCGCTAGTCTGCTATTGCAGTCGCTACTCATAATTGCGCAAGTTTCACAACGTCGCGCTTTTTGAAAGTATAGAGAGCTGAGAGAGAATTGAACGAAAAAAACGGGGAAAACGCGCGTTATTTGCACGTCTCCCCATTGAAAAACCCGTTCTTTCCTAAAAATCGACCTTTACGACCGAAAGACGCTGGAATCAAGCGGGCGTTCGACGCGACGTCTTTGGAACGCGCCCGGCGGGCAGCCGTCCTTCGTCGACGTCGAACGCAAAGTATCGCGGAATAGTTCTCGCGCCCGGCGGCGACGTCTTAGGATCGCGGCCCGAAGGCCCCGTCCTTCGCCGCCCCAAACGCGACGCCCGGTTACGGTACGATATTAATAATCCCGATCGCGCGCAAAATGCTCCACGAAATCGAGAACGTCGCAGATCAGACCCGAATGCTCGTGCCAGAAGTCGACCGTCGCTTGCGCCGCTGGATGTTCGTCGCTGGGACGAGGTATCTCGCAAACGTGCCGCTCGACAAACGCCGTGCCGAACGCCAGTAGGCTCGCGCCGATCACCAGCTTGCTAACCGCTCGTTTAAAACTCCAGCTCCGACCGGGCTCGCTCTTCCCGTCCCACTTTCGGACCAGGCGTTCTCGCTCCTTGCGCGCGCGCCGCTCCTTCAGTTTACGAAAACAATAACCAATCGACCAAAGAGTAAACCACCCGAGAAAACCAATCGCTACGAGAAAGACCACAAAATTCTCGTCAATCTTTATATTCGACATATCGCGTCCTTTCCAATGACATGCGCCTAGAATAAGAAGTCAAACGCGCCTATCGCGCCCCTTCTGACGTTATAGGGGCGCCGCCGGAGACTTTTCAGAAGAAAAAG
>CADCOO010000104.1 GCA_902803085.1 uncultured Planctomycetota bacterium | reverse complement strand
CGACGCCTTCATCTTTTCTTATCGACCGCCGCTATGCTTCTCTTGCGTCCAACGTCGCAATCCTAGCGAGATCCTTGACCCTTCGTATTCTACCATTTTAACGGCGTAATGAAAGGGCTGTTGACTGAAGACGATCTTGACTGAAGGGGAAACAAGCTTTGCAATTGAAAAACAAAGAAAACGTGGAGTACAAGAAAAAGAGGCGCGCGCACCGAAAGGAAGAAAGGAGGTAAAGAAAGAACTTCCGGCGCGGCGCCAAAGGAGGATGTGCTATTGAAGTGGAAATCGACGCATGCCGACGGCGCTAGTCGAGATATCCCAACCCCTGACCGGGCAGCGCGATCTTGTATCGGCCGTTTTCATCGGGTAGAGTCGGCGGAGTCGCGGTCCAAGAGTACTCGGACGGTTTATCGCCGACAGACGCTAGCATTTCTTCCCAGGTAACGTACTGACCGGTATAAGCTGCCATGCGCCCCAGGATAGCGGCTCCGGTCGAGTTCGTCATATAACTTGCGTTATTGACGTATGTTTGACCTCCGCTACGAACGGCGTCGATGAGAACTTTGTGCTCGACGACGTAACCGGAAACGGAACCACGCGGAATCTTGGTCTCTTTGCCGTCGATAAAGATGCTGGCGACCGCTTCCAGGTTTCCAATGACGGCGCGTCCTTTCGATCCGTTGATCGTCGTCGTTCCACGACTGAAGCAGCCGGGGATTTGCCGCGAGAAAGCGTAGAGCGAGCGGCCGTCGGCGAATTCGTAAACGACGGACATGGAATCATACATATCGCCGGTATCCGGTCCTCGTCGCGTTAGACGACCGCCCAGACCGTAAGCGCCGACCGGCGTGGCGTCGCCAAAGGACCACAGCGCAATATCGAGCTGGTGAATCGTAACGTCGTTGATATATTCGCTCGCGATCCAGTTGAAATTGAGCCAGTTGGTCATTTGGTATTCCATCTCCGTCTGACCCTCGACGCGCGGGCGCATCCAGCATGAGCCGCCCATACGGTCGCCGCGCGCCGTGATAACGTCGCCAATCGCGCCGTCTTGAACGCGCTTCATGACCTCGCGCGCCGACTCGCCGTAACGATTAACGAGTCCGCCGACGAGGTTCAGGCCCTTTTTGCGAGCGAGCTCAGCGGCTTCCTGGATAATGCGAATTCCTTCGCCGTCGACCGCGACGGGCTTTTCCGCGAAGATATGCTTGTTGGCTTCCACCGCTTCTTTGATCATGACGGGGCGGAAAAATTGCGGAGTTGTGAGGAGAACTATATCGACGTCGCTTTCAAGAACCTTCTTGTAAGCGTCGAAGCCGATGAAAAGGGAGTCGTTGACGTCGACGCGCTCGCCGAATTGCTCCTTGAGAGCGTCTAACTGAGCGCGAGCTCGACCTTCGACGACGTCGGCGGCGATAACGAGTTTAACGTTTGGGTCGGCGGTCAGCGCGTTGCCGACGGCTCCGCACCCGCGGCCTCCGCATCCAACGATACCGAGTTTGAGCATGTTGTCTTCGCCTGCGTGAACGCGAGGATTTGACGCCGCTCGGGTCGCCGCCATTGCAGTCGCCGCAAGCGCGCTTGCCTTAAGAAAGCTACGTCGGGAATGGTTCTTCATCTCTGTCTCCAATTGAATAATTGCCCCGTTTAATCTTCTGGAACGTCCATTGGACGGTACTCTCCATTATAACGAATACTCCCTTTTGCTACACGCCTTAAATTTGAATTTCGCCGAAAAAGAGTAATTTCCCAATGAAATTTCCGTTGAAATGCCGACTGTTTTTCTTGAAACATTCGTGTTTTTCAAGGCCATCAGCGTCGGGGGACGATATGGCTTGCCCCAGTTTTTTTTCCTGCGTACCTTTAAAAATATTTTTCTTTTGCTACAATATCGCAACTGTGCTTGCGCGGTCATGCAGTTGCGCTTTGATCGCGGCTTGCGTCGAGGTTATACCGTTCCTAAAAGAGACTTGTGTCGATTAGTCGTTTAATAAGGATTACTGCAATGCTGAAGGTTGTGCTTCCCGATGGTTCGGAAAAGCGTTTCGAAAAACGCGTCAGTCCCTTAGACGTAGCGTCCGAGATCGGCGCCGGCTTGGCGAAAGCTACCGTCGCCGCCGTGGTGACGACGCCGGAAACTTTGGATGAGACGGGCAGACCCATGCGTACGGTAATTTCCGCGACAGACCTTCTTCCCGAGTCTGGCAGCGTTGAACTTCGTCTTCTCACGAAGAAAGATGGAGAAGCTCTCGATATTATGCGTCACTCTTGCGCGCACGTCATGGCGCGCGCCGTTATGCGTCTCTTTAAGGACGTTCAACTCGCTTTTGGCCCGACGACCGAAACCGGGTTCTATTATGACTTCTGGAAGAAGGAGCCGTTTACCGAGGAAGATTTTGTTAAGATCGAAGCGGAAATGGCCAAAATTATCGAAGCGGACGAACCCTTTGAACGTATCGAGATGAAGCGCGACGAAGCGATCGCGCTCCTGAAGGGCGCCGGTCAGTCGCTGAAGGTTGAGCACCTTGAAACAGGTCTTGCCGAAAACGAAGTCGTTTCATTCTATCGTCAGGGCGAATTTCTTGATTTGTGCCGCGGTCCGCACATTCCTTCGGCGAAATTCATTGGCGCCTTTAAGATCATGTCCACGTCGACTTCTCACTGGAAAGGCGACGTCAATAACCAGAGCCTTTGCCGCGTGTACGGCACGGCGTTCTTCGATAAGAAAGATCTTAGCGTTTACCTTACCCAATTGGAAGAGGCGAAAAAGCGCGACCACCGCGTTCTCGGTAAGAAACACGAACTCTTTATGGTTGATCCGAAGGTTGGCTCTGGACTCGTCGTTTGGTTGCCGAAAGGCGCGATCATCCGCAAACAACTCGAAAACTTTATCTATGACGAGCTCATTAAGCGCGATTATCAACCCATGTATTCTCCGGTTATCTGTCGCGTCGAGCTTTTTGAAACCTCGGGACACTATCCTTACTACGCGGACAGCCAGTTTCCGCCAATTACGGTGGACGACGGCGATCGATATTTGCTCCGCCCAATGAACTGTCCGTTGCACGTTATGGTCTACGAGTCCCGACCTCGCAGTTACCGCGAATTGCCTCTTCGCCTTGCGGAATTTGGCAACGTGCACCGGTTCGAGCAGTCTGGCGAATTGAGCGGTCTGACGCGCGTGCGCGGTTTTACGCAAGACGACGCGCACATTTTCTGTACGGAAGAGCAGGTAGAGGACGAATTCAAGAACTGTATCGATATGACGCTCACCGTACTCAAAACGATGGGCTTTACCGATTACGAAGTCCGCTTGAGTTTCCGCGATTGGACGAGTTCGAAATACGTCGGCGATCCGGAAGTGTGGAAAAAAGCGCAGAGCGCTCTTGAAAACGTTTGCCGCGAAATGAATCTTCCGAAGCTAGAAATCGCGGAGGGCGAGGCTGCGTTTTATGGACCGAAGGCGGACTTCATTGTCCGCGACTGTCTTGGAAGAAAATGGCAACTCGGTACGATCCAACTCGACTACAATTTGCCGTCGCCGCAACGTTTCAATCTTAAATACGTCGGTTCCGACGGAGAGTACCATCAGCCGGTTATGATTCACCGCGCGCCCTTTGGCTCGTTTGAACGTTTTACGGGCATTCTCATCGAGCATTTCGCAGCGGCGTTTCCGTTGTGGCTTGCGCCCGAACAGGTTCGCGTATTAACAATCAGCGAGAAATTTGAGGATTATGCGAAGAAGGTCGCGGCTCAGATGAAAGAAGCCGGATTGCGCGTTTCCCTCGACCTTACCTCTGAGAAGATTGGCGCTAAGATTCGCAACGGTCGCAACGACCTGATTCCGTACCTATGCGTCGTCGGCGCCAAAGAGGAAGAACTTGGCGCGGTCGGCGTACGAGGGCGTAAGCAAGGCGAAATGGGCGCGATCGAAGTCGGCAAATTTATCGCCGATCTCAAAGAAGAAGTCGCCGAGCGTCGACTGTAACGCGTTTTTAATGTTGGCATACGGCGCGTTCTTTGTGGAGCGCGCCTTTCGTTCGCGTCCGTCGCCATTACGATCGCGGCGGGCGCGGTGGATTAGACGTCGTTCGCTCTGGTGAGCGTCCGATAAACGTTGTTTTGAAAAGCGTAGGTTATCGTGATTTTTGCGTTAACGTGAATTGAGGATTAAAAAGGATGCGGACTCCGATGATTAAAACTGTTGGGGCTAGTTTTACGTTCCGCGGATTGTGCGGACGTTTCTTCGGTTTGGTTGCAGTTGTGGGCGCCGTTACTGTGTCGCTCCTGATTGCCGGATGTCAGGGGCGCCCTGCGACCCCGATCCACTCGTTAGAGGATCTTAATAGCCCGGATATGATTATTGGCGGCGAGACGGAAACGGTTTCGCTTCGCATGGGCGCCGAGGCGTTGCCGAAGGCGAAAGTCAATAGTTATCCGACGCCAATGGAAGCATACGCCGCTTTGCAAGCGGGACAAATCGACGCCGTTGCGTACGACCGTCCCCCTCTCGAGTATGCCGCCGCCCAGAACGAAGAATTCATCGTGATTCCCGACGTCGTTGGCGAAGGGCACATTGCCGTTGGCGCGCCCTTTAAGAATCGCGAACTCATGGATCGCGTTAACGAGTTCATCAAGAAATACAAGGAAGACGGCACGTACGACGATATGTATAATCGTTGGGTTAAGACGCTCAACCCGAAGATGCCCGATATCCCTAAGCCTGAAAATCCTATCAACAAGGGCAATCCCCTTAAGATTGGCAACGATCCCCAAAATATTCCCATGTCTTTCCAAGAGGCAGACGGTAGCTGGTCCGGATTCGACACGGAATTCGTTCTGCGCCTCGCTCTCTATCTTAATATGGAATTCGAGTTCGAATCTCTCTACTACGACGCGCTGTTTCCCGCCGTTGAAACCGAAAAACTCGATCTCGCTGTTGGTAATCTCGACAAGACTCCCGAGCGTGCGGAAACGATGCTTTTCTCCGACGATTACATTGATTGTCCCGCGGGGATTATGGTGCTCAAGAGTCGTTGGCAACCGACTCACGAGACAGGCGAGGGCGGCTCTATTAAAGGGCAAGACGCGCCTGAAACTCCTGACGAACAACCCGCCGCGCAAGTCTCCGTGCAAGAGTCCGAAGACCTAGCGACCGTAACGGAAGATACTGAAACGCCGCAAGCCGACGAACAAGCGTCAGAAGCGCCAGCGACCGAACAGCAAGAGGTCGACGCTCCTCAAACCGACGAACAAAAGACCGAAGCGCCTGAGTCTGAGGCGCAAGAGGACGCGTCCCCTGCCGAAGCGCAGTAGCGATTCTCTGTTATACGAACGACGTACTTGATCTTGGTTAAAGACCTGCGCCGTTCGGCGAAGAAGATATTACGGCGGGGACTCAGTTCGACTTAGTCGCTTGAAAAAATGGGTTCTCGCCGCGTCGGTTTTCCGACGCGCGCTTTACGCGTAAGGGACCTTTTCCTTGCGCGCTTTCCGTTCTGTTAGTCGTTCTCGGTTTGCGCGCGCTTTTCAGCGCGCTACTAGCGACGCGAGGACGAGGGTATCGTTCACAAGCGTAGGTTATCGTGATTTTTGCGTTAACGTGAGTATGAGGAACTTGGGGGATGCGGACTCCGGCGCTCATTAAGATAGGGTCTGGTTCTTCGTCGCTTGCCATGCGGCGGCGTTTTGTTTGTATAGCGTTCTTTACGGCGATTACTTTTGGCGTCTTTTTCAATGTGCGCGCTGGTAATTCAACGTTGTTTGGCGCCGTTAATTCGCTTTCTGCGTCGTCTCGTGCGAGCGAGACGAATGAAGACGCGACGGAAAGCGTCGCGAGTTTATCGGAAGCTGACGCCGACAAGGTAGAAGCCGACGCGTCTACTAGTTCTTCGTCGGGCTCGACCTCGTCTGACGAGCCTATTCTGACGAAAGATAAGATGACCTTTATGCAGAAGACGATTCGTAGCTTCGAGAAGACGTTTATCGTAGACGGACGTTATCGTCTTTTTCTGCAAGGTCTCTGGGTAACGATTAAGATAACCGTCATAGCGACTTTGTTAGGCACTGCTCTTGCTTTTCTCCAGTGTATGGCGCGACGCTCGAAACGAGCGTGGCTACGCTACCCGGCGAAGGTTTATATTGGAATTATGCAGGGAACGCCGATCCTAGTCGTTCTGCTCATCGCATATTACGTCGTCTTCACGAAATTGGCGATCCCGGGCGACGTCGTGGCGGCGATTGCTCTCGCGTTGAACTTCGCGGCGTATGCTGGCGAGCAGATGCGCTCCGGGGTCGACGGAATCGACCAGGGGCTTTTAGAAGCGGCGCGCGCGCTGGGGTTTGGTCGATTCCACGTTTTCTGGAAGATTATCTTTCCGATCGCGACGCGACGCATTATGCCGGTTTATAAAGGCGAGTTTATTTCTCTACTGAAAACGACGTCGATCGTCGGTTACGTGGCGATTCAAGATCTAACGAAGGCGAGCGATATTGTTCGCGGTCGCACGTACGAGGCTTTTTTCCCTCTCATTGCGACGGCGATCATTTACTTGCTGACGGCGCACTTCCTTGCGTCCGGTTTCGCCTATTTGGAGTATCGACTCAATCCGGTAAATCGTCGTAAACGAGCGAAGGGCGAGGTGAACGTATGACGGACTCTAAAGTTGCGATTGAGGTCAAAGGGCTTTGCAAGAACTTTGCCGGCGTGCCTGTTCTCGTTAATCTTGACGCGAAGATTCACAAGGGCGAGATTGTCTCAATTATCGGACCTTCTGGCGCTGGTAAGAGCACGTTTTTGAGATGCTTGAACCTGCTGGAAACGCCCGATTCAGGACATATCATCGTCGACGGCGTCGACGCGCAGGAGATGGACGTTCGGAAACTGCGCATGAAGATGGGAATGGTCTTTCAGCAGTTTAATTTGTTCCCGCACCTCTCCGCGCTCGAAAATATTACGTTAGCTCCCAAGACGCTACTCAAGCTTTCCAACGACGAAGCGAAGGAACGCGCGCTTGACCTTCTGGATAAGGTCGGACTTGCTGGAAAAGAATGGGCTTTTCCTTGGGAACTTTCCGGCGGTCAGCAGCAGCGCGTCGCGATCGCGCGCGCGTTGGCAATGCGCCCCGAGATTATTCTTTTTGACGAACCGACCTCGGCGCTCGATCCGACGATGGTGAACGAAGTTTTGGGCGTTATTCGCAGTATTGCCGACGAGTCCGGCATGACGATGGCGATCGTTACGCATGAAATGCGCTTTGCTCGCGAGGTCTCTGATCGCGTCTTTTATATGGACCAAGGCGTCGTGTACGAAGAAGGCGCCCCGGAACAGATTTTCGAAGCGCCGCGGCGCGATCGAACTCGCGCTTTCATTTTGCGCGTCGACACAATCTCGTTCAACATTGGCGAACATAATTTCGACGAGTATCGTTTCGACGCCGAAGTTGAAGACTTTGCTATGAAGCATTTGGTTGATCCGGAAAGACGCCTGCTCATCGCAGAGATGTGCGACGAACTCTTCCATTGCTTCTTCTTTAACGTTTGCGAAGAGCTTACGTTTTCAATTGGCGTAACGGACCACAAGGACGTCGAACTTCGTTTCGCTTATCCTCGAGAGTCTCCGTTGAACCCAATGGAGTCCGACGAAGGGTGCGCGCCTTTCGCGCGCGGCATTATCTTGAAGCATTCCTCCACCTGGAAGTTTCAGTATGACGAAATCGATCATATGAACATTCTTGAACTCGTTATTCCGAAGAACGGGAAATAGAGATCGGTTTTGACGGCCTCCCTGAGAGAATTGAGAAAAGCGCAACTCTTCTTACGAAGGGTTGCGCTTTTAACTACTAGGCGTCGTCTGAAAGGGTGATTGATCAGAAATCTCGCGGTTTGAGCGCCTGATAGATCCTTTCGAAGTCGTCGTTGGAGTTGAACTGAATAACGAGTTTTCCTCGTCCCTTGTCGTTCGACGTCAATTTGATTTTCATTCCTAGCCAGGCGCGGAATTGATTTTCGAGCTCTTGGATGTGGGGACTGACCTGTTTAATCGACGCGCTTGGTTTTCTCGCTATTTCAACGCCGATCTCGCCGTTAAGAAAATCGCGAACGATTTCTTCCGTTTGACGAACAGAGAGGCGCTCTTCAACAATGCGATGGGCAAGTTCGATTTGGTCGTTTTCTTCTAGCGAAATGAGCGCTCGAGCGTGACCCTGACTGAGTTCTCCTGAACTTGTCATTTCCTGCACTTCCTCCGCCAGATCGAGTAGCCGCATGAAATTCGAGACGGTCGAACGTTCCAACGCTAGTCGACTTGCCAGTTCGGCATGCGTGCCGCCGTAGACGTCGAGATAGTTTTTGAACGCGCGCGCTTTTTCGATTGGGTTTAGATCGCAACGTTGCATATTCTCGGTGAGCGCCAATTCCGCCATCTGTCGGTCGTCGACCACGATTAAGATAGCGGGGACGCGCTTCCACCCAACGTCTCGCGCGGCGCGTAACCGTCGTTCGCCTGCGACGATCTCGTAGCGATTCCCCGTCTGTCGAACGACTATCGGCTGTAGCATACCGTGTTGTTCGAGACTGTCCTTGAGTTCCGCTAGCTCGTCGGCGTCAAAAGATAGACGCGGTTGGTAAGGATTGCGGTCGATCAAGTCGACGTCGATTTCGACCGCTTGACGCCCGTCGGAGAATTGAGCGAGCGCGCGATCTTTTTCTTCCTCGATTTCAGCGGCGGCGGATCGTTTCGTCGAACGACGCTTCGAAGGAACGACCTCGTCGTCAGATTGACCTGGAAACGCGACGATCGACGGGTAGGTTCCGTCTGTCGACTCTTGCGCGTCGCTTGACGTCTCTGCGTCGAATTCGTCAACGTCGGGGTCAAATGCCGCAGCCGTAGCAACGTTCGGTTGCGCGGCGGCGACCTTTCCGAGTAAAGCTTCTAGCCCGCGGCCAAGTCGTTTGTCTTTAGACACGATCCAATACCTCCAAACACAATTCTATGTAAGCGCGCGCGCCTCGTGATCTGGGCGCGTAATCGATGATTGATTTTCCATGGCTCGACGCTTCCGTAAACGAAACGTCGCGCGGAATTGTCGTTCTGAAGACGACGTCGCCGAATTTATCCCTGACGTCTTCTTCGACCTCGCCAGTTAGCTCCAACGAGCGGTCGCACATTGTCAGAACGACCCCCGCGTATTCAAGCGCCTTCGATTTCCGACTCATCACCTTGACGATAACCTCTAGCATCTGAACGAGCCCTTCCATGGCGAAATATTCGCATTGTACCGGAATAATGACCTCGTTTGACCATGCTAGGGACGACTGCGTTAGCGGACCCACCGAGGGTGGACAGTCGATAAAAATATGGTCGTAACCGTGCGTTTCACGCATGAGACGAAGCGTCATCTGCTCAATCTTGCGCGGTTCGCGTACGCTGGCGAGCCTTTCGACGTCGCCGAAATTACGACAACCCGGCAAGACGTCGATTCCATACGGCGTTTTTTGGATCATATGGCGTATCGGTTCGCCCGTTACCAAGGGATGACGAGCCGTGGGGAGTAGGCAGAGTCCGTTCGTCGCGTTGCATTGCGGATCAAAGTCGACCAGCAACACCGAGGAGCCGGCGCGTGCAAACCCGGCGGCGAGCGAGATTGCCGTCGTCGTTTTGCCGACCCCTCCCTTTTGGTTTGCGATGCAAAAAGTCCGCGTCATAATACCAGTCCCTTAACTCCGTTGGTCGTCCTCACGTT
>CADCOO010000103.1 GCA_902803085.1 uncultured Planctomycetota bacterium | reverse complement strand
TTCGTCGAGCTTGCCGATCCGAAAAGCGAACGCTCGTGCATAACGGAAGAAGAGTTCTTTGACCAGCTTCAGAATTGTCCAGCGGACAAGCCTGGCTATTACGTCGCTATGATGAGCGCGCAAGTCTTTCTGCTCGATAAATCGGTTACGAGGGAACAATTGCACGCGCTTGTTACCATGAAGGGCGGCGACAAGGTTCCAACGGAGGTTCTTAAATAGTAATCGGCGTTTCATGAGACGGCGCGCGGCGTAAAAGACGTTGCGCGGCGTCTTGCCGTTTGGAACGTCGGACGCCATATCGTCGATTGCGGAGGAATAAGATGCGTAAGTTTTTGTTAATCGCCCTGGTTCTCGGTTTCGCTTTGCTATCCGTTTTACAAGGGAACGCCTTTGAGCCAGAACGACGCGACTGGCTGCTCGATCCGACTCCGTACGTCTCGAACGTTCTATTCAACGAGTCGACGAACGAACTTACCCTTACGAACGGCCTTGCCGAGCGACGCGTGCTCCTCGCGCCGAACGCGGCGACCGTCTCGCTTCGCAATCTGACGACCGGCGAAGAGTTCGTGCGCGCGCTCGCCCCGGAGGCGCGCGTTACGATCGACGGCGAAAGCTATCCCGTCGGCGGGCTAACCGGCGCGCCCGTCGCGAACTACTGGCGCGAGGAGTGGCGTAAGACGGCGCAACCTCTTGAGAACGCCTATCGTTACGAGCGCTACGAAGTCGGCGAAATTGAAGAGCGATTTCCGTATAAGAAGCGACCCGAATGGCTCTCGCGCGACGTCGCATGGCCGCCGAAGGGGAAGCGCGTTAGTTTGTTCTTTGCGCCGCCGAAGATTCTCGCGCCCCCGACCGCCGGCGAGAAACTCTTTGAAGAGCCGTTTCTTACGGACTTGGATAAGTCCTGGTCGATTCATTTGAGCGACCTTTCGCCGCGTATTTCCGTTGCGAACGAAGGGAAGCCGGGCGAAATCTTTGCGCCGACGGAAACGTGCGCCTATCTTGAACGCGAATGGCCCGAGGGCGCCGCGGCGGCGCTCGTCGCGCTCGACGTCGGGGACGAGGATCGCGCCAATTCGTGGGGACCTGGCGTCGCGCTGATCTTTGCGGACGATCAGGTCGTATCCATTGTCGCTCGACCTAATTCTCGTCAGTACGAGCTTTGCGTGAACGGTCGCGAAAAGCTCGTCGGATCCTTCGACCGTGATCGCGAAATTCAACTATCGACGCGCTTGGAACGCATCGTTTCGGAATCGGAAGGGGAGCGGTACGTTCTCCATGCGGAAGGGCGGCAGGAGAACGGCGCGAAGACGACGATCGGGAGCGTTCCGGTCGTAGGCGCGCCGAAGATCGTTCGCGTCGGCAAAGTAGGGAAAGCGGGCTATGGCAAGGATTATGCGAAGGCGACCGCGAACGACTCGGAGTTCCACCGCGTTCACCTTAAGAACGTCGCGTTCTATGCGCCCGCGCCGGAGAGCGTTGCGAAAGAACTGGCGGCGCTCCCTAATATAGAGGTGCGGTACGAAATCTACGACGGCGCGCCGCTCGTCTCGAAGAAGCTGATCGTCTCCTGCCCGGCGGAGCTTGGCGATAGGGAATTCCGAGTCGATTCCTTTGTGAACGAGGAGCTGCGCCTCGCGGAAGCGGAGTCGATCGTTGAGAAATTCGACGCCTCCGTTCCGTATAATCTAACGGTATTTAGCGACTACGTTTACGGCGGCATTAAACCGACGAGTCTCGCCGATACCGAAGCGTACCGTCTTAAAACGGATCCCGATTACCCGACGCAAGTCAATTACGCGCGCCTGACCCCGTGCCTGCTCGAATGCTCGCCGGAACTGGGACCGGCGCAGATCGTTAAGCGCGGTCAAGATTTCGAATCGAATACGATTTACGAACTCCTCTACGAGAATACGGAACGCGAACGACGCGGACTCGCGATGCGGCGCGCGTGGCGACTGCTCGCGCCCTGGACGGCTGAGAATCCGCTCATGTTCCACAAGGTAAAGGCGAGTCCCGAGGAAGTGCGGTCGGGCATTGAGCAATGTCGCGAGACGGGCTTTGAAGTCTTTATTATGAGCTTTGGCTCCGGTTTCAATCTTGAAAGTAAGGACGCGTCGTATCGCAAGCTCTATAAGGAACTTAGCGAGGAGGCTCAGGCGGCGAATATCGTTCTTGGCGGGTACTCGCTGACGTCGTCGCGCGGCGCCGGAGTAGCGGGGGACAACGTGCATAACGAACGTCCGAGATTCGGGCGCGCGCCGTGCCTTGCGTCGGCGTGGGGTCAAGATTATCTCCAGTCGCTGAAAGACTTTATGGAATACGCAGAATTTGGCGTCTTTGAAAACGACGGACCGTATCCCGGCGACTACTGCGAAGCGACGGACCATCCCGGACATCGTGGAAAAGAGGATTCGATCTGGACGCAGTGGCGCGCGCAGTCGGAGCTCTATCGCTGGTGCCGCGCGCACGGGGTCTATGTGAATCAGCCGGACGCGTATTTCCTCAACGGCGGCAATAAGACGGGGATGGGTTATCGCGAGACGAATTGGTCGCTTCCGCGCGCGGAGCAGGTAATTATCGAGCGCCAGAACGTTTACGACGGCACGTGGGATAAGACGGCGTCGATGGGCTGGATGTTCGTGCCGCTCAGTCAGTATCACGGCGGGGGCGCGGCGGCGACGATCGAGCCCCTTAAGGATCATCTCGACCATTACGACCAGCGATTCGCCAATCTGATCGGCGCGGGCGCGCAGGCGTGCTGGCGCGGTCCGCGTCTCTTCGATAGCGAGGAGACGAAGGCGGTCGTTACGAAGTGGGTGAATTTCTACAAAGCGAATCGACGCATTCTCGACGGCGATATGATCCACCTGCGTCGTCCGACCGGGCGCGATTGGGACGGCTGGCTCCACGTCGATCCCGATGCGAGCGTAACGACGCGCGGACTCGCGTTCTTCTATAACCCGACGTTAGAGCCGATCACGCGCAAGATTACGGCGCCGCTGTATTATGCCGGGCTAACGGGCAAGGCGACTGTTCGACTCGGCGATTCCAACTTAAAGTTGGGCGAAGCGTTTCAGATTGAACTCAACGCGCAAGGGGAGGGGACGATTGAAATTACGATTCCCGCGGAATCGTACGGTTGGGCTACTTTTGAGGAGGCGGAATGATTCGGTAGTCTCCTCGCGAAGCGAC
>CADCOO010000102.1 GCA_902803085.1 uncultured Planctomycetota bacterium | reverse complement strand
GGAACGACGCGTAGCGTCGTGGAGGTCCGTGCAGGCGCGGACTTCAGTCCGCGCGAAAGCGCCCGCCTTGAATAACAAACGCGCCTTGAGGCGTATGAAATCGAACCTTTGGGGATTAACCTAAACGCTCTATAAAACGAATCCCTCGCGACGTCGTCGGAATCCCCCGATGGGGGCGCGCACGACAACGCGCAACGTATAATAAAAACCGCGCAATCGCCCGGACGCCTGCGAGGGGCGTCGCGTTCGATTGCGCAAACATATCTATTTTCGCGACGGTTTTCTATTATCCGGGCTTGTTGGTTGGCCACGTTTATGAGGGCGTTAGTCGTTCCGAGCGCGTCCTTTCGCGCGGACTGAAGTCCGCGCCTGCACAGACGCTTCGCGTCGGATCGCAAGCAATTCACTACGCCGTAAGCGTTTCCACTGCGGATTGATACTGAATTGGCTCTTGATATAAAAAACCGCCAAATCATCGGCGTCCCGCGAGGGTGAGCGCGAATGATTTGGCGGGTATTGTAGATCCCAGCAACCGGGTTTCGGCAAAGCCGGACCCTGATTGATTTCGTCTGACTGAGGAATTAACCTTCGGCGTGATCGGCGTCAGATTAATGCTTTTCGTTGGTTTCGACCTTTTTGATATCTTCTGACTGGTCGACTTGCAGATCGAACTCGGCGAACGACTTCGAGTTGGGCAGTTGCATCTGGAACCCGTTGGTGTAGTCCCATTCGAGCTGCGCCGATTTAATCTCCAGTCCCAGGACGTGCCCGCCCTTAGCGCGATCGTCTGAAATGAAGTGCATATGCCATCCAGCGGCGTTAAGCATATTCATATACGCAGGGCAATACAGTCCGACGACCGTGCCGGCAACATTCTCGTAATTGAAGAATCTCTGATCCTTCTCCATGACTTGCACGAGCGTCTTATCGTAAGGCGGATTCTGCTTCAGCGCGCTACGAACGTTCATGCGTGAGAAAAGACCTTTGATCTTGATAAAATAGAAACGATTCACGCCGAGCGTTGCGACTTTCTCGTCGAGACGCTTGCGAAGCGCGGCGAAATCAATCGAACCGTCGAGCGACTCCTGCTCGTCGACGTCGAAGAACGTTACGGCCGCAAAGGGAACGCGCTCGTCCGCCGCCGCTTCTTCAACGCTGCCGTCGCCGGCCGCGCGGTACACATGATCGCCAAGCACAATCATTTCGCCATTGACCCCGGTAAAGGTGCCAAGCCCAATATCGCCATGTTCCTTAAGCTCGCTGATCGGCAAACTTCCCTCGAAATCGCCTAGCATGAGCCCCTGCAGGAGTGAAACCTGGAACAAAATTTCCCTGTCCGCCGCGTCCGCCGACTTCGCGTCGCGGTTATCCGCCGACTTCGCGTGAACGCAAAAGAACGTCGGCAATACGATCGCCATAATACAAAGCGTTAAAAAACGTTTCATCTCGAGATCCTTTCCTTACGATTCGAGCCGGCGAGAAACAGACTGCGAACGCCGCAATCTCCGCCTTCCCGCCTATGTGCCCGCTACCGCAAGAGTATACCACGCGTCCGCACGTTATCAATAGGGACTCGGTCAAAAACGAGACCGACAAGATAATAACACTAATCGCGATCCAACGCGTCCAGATAAAATTAGAGTTACATAAAAAACAGACCGTTTGCCATGCTCATGGTAAACATTTTAACCAACCAAACCCACGAGGCACAACAAACGGTCCAACGTCAGATATAACGCGCTTTCCGACGACTCGCAAGCCCTTTTGACAAAAATCCGCTCGATTTTTGGTAAGGACGCCGTCGTTTCCAGTTACGCATGCGAGTTCGTCGTCGCGATCGCGTTTTTATTCGACGCTTAGCGTACGAGGAACATTTCAAGCCTTTTTGCGATCGTCGCGCGCGGCGGTCGTGTGGCAAGTTTTTTAACGAGAGCGATTGCGATTGCGCCGAATTATTGCGAGTAACGGCGTTCTCCACCTTGAGAAAGCTCGGCTGGACTCCCCGCGAACGGGCGTACGTCGTCGTAGACGATACTCAAATTGAAAAGCGTGGAAAAAAGACGGAGGGAGTCTGTCGGACGTTCTCACTTTCCGAAAAAAGCCACGCCGACGCTCATACTGTCGCAACCGGCCGTATTGGGTATAAAGGAGTCGCCGTCCACGTAGTTTCAGTATCTACAGAACCCGACCTCGCACAGAAGCTATTTCGGGCGGTCATGGCGTATAGCTCACGTTATTTCGGCTACTCCTTCGCCGCCGCCTTCAGTCGGAACCCGACGTCGAATTCCCGTTCGTCGGGAAAGAAGCGCCCGCGATAGGCGGCGCGGCAGTTAGTCGCGCGACTGAACCATGATCCTCCGCGCAGAACGCGCTCCTGATCGTCGGGATTCGGGGCGGCGCCGTATTCTGCGTAGAGATCGTCGCACCATTCCCAGACGTTGCCGTGCATATCGACGAGTCCCCAGGGGTTGGCGGGGTAGGTTCCAACGGGCGTCGGCTTTTCGAGCCAGGGTCCAGGCTCTTTCGTTCCATACGGGTAATTGCCGTTGCAGTTGGCTTTATCGGCGTTCAGCGCGGGACCGAAGGAGAAGGGGGAGGTCGTTCCGGCGCGACAGGCGTATTCCCATTCCTCTTCCGTCGGCAACGCGAAGACGTAGCCTTCGGGCGCGAATTGTTCGTTCGCTTTCTTAATGAACGCCATGGCGTCGTTCCAGGCGATTTTTTCGACGGGCAGGTCGTCCCCTTTATGAACGCTTGGATTATCTCCCATGACCGCTTGCCAAAGTCTTTGCGTCGTTTCCGTTTCCGCCAGCCAGAAGCCCTTTTCAATCGTTACGTCATGTTGCGTTTCGTTGTCGTAGCGGATCGTTTCTTCTTCCGGGCTTCCCATTTTAAAAGAGCCCTGGGGGATCCATCGGAATTGAACGGGGACGTTCGCGATTGTGATCGACTTGACCTCGCCCGGCTTTGGTTCCGTCGATTGCGCGCAGACTGGCGAATGGAACTGCGCGAGCGCTAGAAGCGCGGCTCCGAACGTCAAAACGACGCGGGAAAAACGAGATAGCGGCGACGACGTCATAATTAAGACTCCTTGCTTTTGCGTCGGTTCTTTCCCGACTTCTTCTTATTGGCATACTCTTGAACCGTCTCGGCGACGAACTTGCCGAGCGCGACCGGAACGGCGTTTCCGATCATCTGCTCGACGTCCGTCTTCGAGCCAACCCAGCGGAAATCGCGCGGGAACGTCTGAATCCAGCCGCGCTCCTGCGTGGTGAGAACGTGAAGATCGCGCGAGACGGGGCACGGGTCGTTCGGATGACCCGGATAGCCGCCGGGGACGGGACGATTGACGCCGCGCATCGTCGGCGCCGGCTCGTCGATCGAGTAGATTCCGCGTCTGCTATAATTGCGCGGATGGCGATAGTAGAATTCAAAGCCAAGCGAATCGCCGAAATAGTCGCGCAACGTCATCGGCTTTTTCGCAAGGCGCGATTCAAAGGTCGCGAGCGCAAACCCGTCCGATTCCCCGAACGCCCCGAAGCAGATGAATCGCTTGCGCTTCTGCGGCGCTCCGCAAAGACTTGCGTCCAGAACGAGTTCCGTCAGTCCGTATCCGGCGTCGACGAAAACCTGCCGCGCATGACCGTACGCGCGACTTCTGCGCGCCTGGTCGACGTTCTCCATAACGAAAAAGCGCGGCTTAATTGCGGCGACTATTTGCGCGTAGCATTCCGTCATATTGGCGCGATCCGCTTCGATTCGCTTGCCAGCTTGCGAGAAATCCTGGCAGGGCGGTCCGCCTATTATGATTTCCGGCTTATACTTGCCGATTTCCTCGACGGCGAGCGCCGTGTTCGACAGATCGAACTTGACCGCCGGATGCGCAAGGTTCGC
>CADCOO010000101.1 GCA_902803085.1 uncultured Planctomycetota bacterium | reverse complement strand
GGGTATAGCGGCGCAATCAGGAACATTGCGAGCGCCATGTAAATAAAGGTTCCGAGCGTGTCGGAGATCCCGGCGACGAACGGATTGCTCATGAGCGCAGGGTCGAGATTGAGCTTTTCAAAGAAGAGCGGCAACATTGCGCCAGTGAGATTGCTACTGAAAACGACGCAGAAAACGGAGAGAGGAACGATGAGAAGTTGGAGCGGCGGCACTTTCGTACCGTAGATGAGCAACGCGTTAATGAGACCGCAACCTCCCATGGCGAGACCGAGAATGATTCCCATGAGGAGTTCGCGCTTAACGATCGTCTTCCAGTCTGAGAGTCCAATTTCCCCAGTGGCAAGCGCGGTAATAACGAGCGTCGCCGATTGCCCCCCGCTATTGCCGCCGGTCGAGACGATCATCGGTAGGAACGCGACGAGCCACGCTACGCGATCGCTTGTCTTATCGAAGAGCTTAAGAATGAGCGCGGTCGTAATGGCGCCGAAGAGCAGAATAGCGAGCCATGTGAATCTTTTTCGCGCGAGTAGGAAAATATTGGCGTCGAGATAGCTTTCGTTGTCGAGCGGATCGACTGCGGCGCTTCTGTGAGCGCTTTCAACGAGTTCCTCAACGGCGGCGTCGAGCACGTCGTCGTGCGTAATTACGCCTAGCATTTTGCCGGTGTCGTCGTCGATAACGGGAATGGCGATAAAGTCGTACTTTTCGACTTCGTGAATAGCCTCTTCGCGCGGCTCGCGCGCGGTAACGGTAACGAGCGTGTCGGCCGGCTTCATGAAGTCCTTGATCTTGTCGTCCTGGGAATTGATTCTTCGCAGCAGATCTTTGGCGGAGACGACGCCGACGAGCCTTTCGTTATTGTCGAGAACGTATAGGTAGTATACGGTCTCCATGAGGTGCGTTTGAGCGCTGATTTCAGCGATCGCCTCGCCGACGGTCATTTCCTCGCGCAGCCGTACGAAGTCGGACGACATTTCCGCGCCGCACTGATCTTCGTCGTACTGTCCGAGGAGTTTAACGTCGTTTTGATCCTCCGTAGAGAGTAGCCGTATGATTTCTTCGGCGATTTCCGGCTTGTTTTTTGCGAGTTCGTCGAGCAAGTCGACGCGGTCGTCCGAGGGCGTCTCTTCAAGTAGTTTTGCGACCTCTCCGCGCGGACAGGTCTCTAGGATTTCAATTTGTAGATCGCGCTCGAAATAGCAGAAAATTTCCGCGCGCACGGTGATTTCGTTCGCCTGGAGAAAGATCCAAATTTCCGTCGGCGAGAACCCTTCCTGCAGGGCTTCGGCAATGGACGCGGGGTGTGGCTCCTCGCAGATCTCGCGCATCGCTTCTTCGTCGTTTCTCGAGATAGCGGCGCGAATTTGAAGCTCAGCCTGCAACGGGTAGGCTGTTTTATCGAGTAGCGCGTCGACGTCTTCTCGCGGACAAAGCTTAACGAGTTCCATCTGTAATTTGCGATCAAACCTCCAGAAGAAGTCTGCGCGTTTATCATCGGAGATCGCTTGTAGGAAGAGCCAAATCTCGGCGGTTGTGAGTCTCTCCTGAAGAAATTCGACGCCGTTTGGATTGAGAAAGACCTCTGCGAATTCAGTTGGCGACTGCGTAATGAGTTCTAGCTGGCGATCACGGTCAAAATGTCGAAAGATTTCAGCCGCAGTCTTCTCTTCGCTTGCTTCTAAAAAGACCCAGACTTCCGCCGGCGATAGATATTTTTGAAGAATGGTAGCGATCGTCGACGGAGGGAACGCTGAACTAAAGGCGCGGATTTCATTAATATCTCGACTCGCGACGGCTTCGCGGAGTTCCGGCAAAAAAAGAAGTTCAGTGTCCATGACAACCACCCTTGCGGTTTAACCGCTACCTATTAACGAAGCATTTTAGATCGGTTCAAACTCAAACTTATTAAGCGTTGAAGTAAAGTTTCTCTGCGGCGCTTGCCGGTTACGCACCGCCGCGAGGCGCATAATCAATGCGTAAAATTATACACGTCGTCGGCTCGACGTCAAGCAGAAACCGTCGACTCTGAACGCTATGTTAAACCTCCGACGACTAACGACAGGCGCGTTGAGAATTCTCGTCAAAAAAAGAAGCCGAGGTCGAACCCCTTCGACCTCGGCTATTGCGTCGTTGCAAGTCGTCACCCAAGTAAACAACGCAAAATGTACGAAACGTCTATAATTCTCATGCTTCTCATCTTTACTTTATGATAATATACGCAAGACGGATGTAAAATCAATAGCAAATAGGCGAAATAGATAATCTTTTTTAAAAAAAGAAACGAAGAGAGGTTGTTTTTTACAATAAAAACAGACAAAACGAAATTGTCGTTTAGTAGTGTTGTCGGGATGGTTTTGTTTGTAGCAATTTGAGAGTTAAGTCGCGAGGTAATGAAAGTTACGCGCGACTTATAGAAAAGAGAGACGCTCTATTGTTGTGGACGATCGTCGTGAGAAATATCGCCAGAAGTTTGCGGCGGGCGCCATTCCGACTTGCGACCGTCGTCGCCGCGTTCGTTTTGAGGTCCTTCGCCACGCGGCGGCGCAAGGGGCATGTTTCCAAACGGCTGCGCGCCTGCCGGAGCGAAATTTTGCGGCATGCGCGGGGCGTTGTTCCTTCCGTTTCCTCCCACCCATTTCCCCCAGTTTAGACCGACGAGCAGTCCTCGCGCTTCTTGGGGCGGACACGAGAGAATGTAATCTCGAACGGGTAGCGGCGCCTTTTTGAGAGTTTCCGCGAGTTCTTTGGTCGAGTCCTGACGAACTTTTCCGGATTCTCCCTTGGCTCGTTGCTGAAACGGCGTAACGAGCGGATTGCGATATTGAAAAGGACGCGTCATTGGCGCGCGTCTGCGCTCATACTCCTCGAGGTAGCCAACGGAGACGAGGAGTCCAATGAGGGTTGATCGAGTTTGCGGATCGGCGTCGTCGAGGTAGTTCCTTGCTTTTTCGGAGAAGTTCGAGAGTAGTTCTTCCGAGTTCGAATCCTGGACGAATTGCACGACGCCTTCGTGAGCGCCGAAGAGGTTTCGGTCGTCGGCGCGGCGTTTTCTAGCGTATTCTCCATATTTTTGAGCGAGCGACGTGAGGTCTTCGTCTTTGAACTCTTCTGGTAATGCAGCGCGCAAAGCGGCGTTTTTATATTGGGCTGGATTGGTCTGCATGCGTTGCGCGCCCCAATCGCGCCGTTGCGCGTCGCCTTGTCCGTTTTTTTCTCCGTTTTGCACGGCGTTTCTTAATTTCAGGGAATTTGCAAATCGCACGGACTCGTTGATTCGCTTTCGCACTTCTTCAAGCCGTTCCGGAATGGTCATGTTGTCGATTTGCTCTCGTTCTTCGAGGTTTGTCGACTTCAATAACCATGCGGAGTAATCGTCGAGAGTTTGGAGTAGTTTTTCAGCGTCTTCGTCGCGATCAATTTGTCGTCTCAGATCTCGCCATCGATTCTGTTCTTTTTCCGGCAAGGCTTCAAATCGCCGTTGTAGTCTGTAAAAGACTCGATCTTGCGTTAATTCCTGATAGGAGCGTTGCGTCGACGCGGCAGAATTGTTTTCGACGTTTTCGTCCTCTTTTTCGTCGTTTTCCGCATCGAAATTCCGCCATGCCTCGCGCCATTCGGGTAAGAAATTTGCGGCGGCGAGCGCTTTGAGATAGTCGAAATCGCCGACCGCCTCCAGTTGCGCGAGTCTTTCAACGACGCGAGCGTCCGCCTCGCGTTTCTCTTGTTCGCTCGGCAGCACGGCTGCGAACGCGCAAAATCCGAGCGCGATAGCGACGACGGTCGTAACGATCGCCGCCAGTTTAGCGCGCGCGTCGAGTTTTTTGCGTTTCGCGAGCGCTTCGTCGAGTTCCGTTTGCGTTTCCGAATTGAGTTTGTCGACGGTCGCTTCAATAAGATCGACGTTTGAATTGTCAAGATCGGACCATTGTAGCTCGTCGAGGGCATTGAGCGCTTCACGCTCAGCGTCGACTCGTCGTTTGAGCTCCGGGTCGAGCCGCATTTTCTCTTCGAAAGCGCTCTTTTCCTCGCGCGTCATTTCGTCGGCGAGGTAATCGGTAATTTCCAGTTCGATCGGATCGATAGCGTCGACGGCGTCAGCTTGCCATTCCAGGTCGACGACCTGATCTTCTGAAGCGTCGTTCTCGCAGGCGCCGCCATTTCGCTCGTCGCCGAGCTCGCCGCGCGCGCGGTCGCGCTCGTCTTGTTCGGTTCGAGTTGAGATCATAATGGACGTTTTCCTTCCGTAACGTAGGGTTCGAGCGCTTCTTTAAGATTGACGCGCGCGCGTGAGAGGAGCGATTTGACCGCTTGGATCGTCATGTTCATAACGTCGGCGATTTCCTGATAGCTCATACCCTCAAATCTTGAGAGCACGATTGCTTCCCGTTGCCGCGGCGCGAGGTTGTCGACCGCCTGACGCACGACTTGCTGGAGCTCGATTTTTGCGATCTGTCGCGTCGGGGACGCGCTCGTCTTGGCCATGACGTTCTCTTCGAATCCGTCGACGTTCGTTTCATTTTCGGTAGGCGCGGCGCCGCTAAAGAGCGCCTCCGGTCGTCGACTCTTCGATCGCAACGCATTATAGGCGACGTTGTGCGCGACGCGATATAGCCAGGTTGAGAACCTTGCTTCATGTCGATAGGTCGCACGATGTTTGTAGACGCGCATAAAGACCTCTTGCGCGAGGTCCTCAGCGAGTTGATCGCTTCCGACGAGACGTAGAAGAAAGGCGCGCACGCGCGATTGGTTCCTCGCCATGAGTTCTTCAAAAGCCAAAGGATCGCCCGCCTGAGTCGCGAGCATAAGGCGCGCGTCCTCATCGTCGTATTCAGCGTCGATCGGCATTGTTTCTGACATCGCTTGGGAACCCTCAACGTAGGCGTCGCATTGAGCGTGCGCCTAAAACAATTAACCGCGAAAACTGCGCGCGGTTTCGCAAATATCCTCGGAACGCGTCGAAAAACGCGCGCTCCCGCGCCATTATACCGGATTATTCCATATTGCGCCATACGTTCGCGAAAAAAAAGCCGACCTTTTTGACGAAGGCGACGCGTTCCTAAGAAAAATAACGAGGGGCGTATCGCTTTGCGTTTGGCGCGGTATAATGGAGATAATGAGAGACGACGCGCCGGGAATCGCGGCGCGTCGCTCATTTGCGTCTTTCCGTCAAGTATTCGGCGTTTTCCATTCAGACGCACGGAACTCGTCCGAACGAGGAGTTGAGATGAGTCTTCTAGCGACGCCCTCGGGGCTTCGATTGCAGATAGGCGTTTTTGGGCGCCGCAACGTCGGCAAGTCGTCGACGCTTAACGCGCTCACGCGTCAGGGAACGTCGATCGTCTCCGCTACGCCCGGCACGACGACGGATCCCGTGTCGAAAGCGATGGAACTGTCGCCTCTTGGTCCCGTATTACTGATCGACACGGCAGGTCTCGACGACGTAGGCGAACTTGGCGCGAGTCGTGTCGATCGAACGCGCGCCGTTTTGCGCCGCGTCGACGTCGCGGTAATCGTCGTCGACGCGACGCGCGACGACTGGCTTAGCGAGCATGAGAGCGCACTGCTCGACGAATGTTCGTCGCGCGCCGTTCCTTGCTTGGTCGTCGTGAACAAATCGGACGTTGCGGAATCGTCGTCGGTCGCGCAAATCGAAACGACGCTCGCGTCGCGCGGAATAGCGAGCGTCGTTTTTTCTGCGGCGCGTTCGCAGACGCTCGGGGCCGGCGCGCCGGAATTGCGCGCCGCGCTGACGCAGTTGGCGCCGGAGAGTTTCCTTGCTCCTCCGCCTCTCGTTTCCGATCTCGTCGCGCCCGGCGATTTCGTCGTCTTAGTAACGCCGATCGACAAAGAGGCGCCGAAAGGTCGGCTCATTTTGCCGCAGGTTCAAGCGATTCGCGATCTTCTGGACGGCGGTTGCGGTTGCGTCGTGGTTCAGGAGCCGAATTTACGCGCGGCGCTTTCGCGTCTTTCCCCGGCGCCGAAACTTGTCGTTACGGATTCACAAGCTTTTCGTTCCGTTGCGTCGCTTGTTCCGGAGTCGATCTCGTTGACGTCGTTTTCAATCCTCTTTGCGCGCCAGAAGGGGGATTTTCGAACGTTTTACGCGGGCGCGCTCGCGCTTGCGGGACTTACGGGCGCGTCTCGCGTCTTAATCGCGGAATCGTGCGCGCACCATCCGATCGAAGAGGATATTGGCACGGTGAAGATTCCGCGCATGTTGCGCGCGCGTTTTGGCGAGACGCTTCGGGTCGATCACGTTCAAGGTTGCGATTTTCCATCGCGGGACGAGTTGCGCGGCTTCGACCTCATTATCCATTGCGGCGCGTGCATGACGAATCGTCGCGAAGTCTTATCGCGTCAGGCGCAGGCGACGAGCGCAGGCGTTCCGATCACAAATTATGGCATGACGATTGCCTTCCTTACGGGCGTCCTGTCGCGCGCAGTTCAACCTCTTGGCGTTGACGTTCGCGAATCACTGAAATAGAAAGGATAGGATTATGACCCAGACGTCGACGAAGGACCATGAATCGCAGAACGCGCCTTCCAAGCCTCGTCGTAGGCGTTGGCTACGCGTCGTTTTTGTGCTGCTCATTCTTTGCTTGATCTTCACGGCGAGTTGCGGTCTCTACCTGCGCCGCGCTATGAAAGACGGCGGTTATCTCGAGGATTGGGATTCTGAGACCGACGGACAGGTTCTCGAGGACGTCAAGTATGGAACCGAGTCGTGGCAGGTCATGGACGTTTATATTCCGAAGAAATTCCAAGCGTCGCAAATGCGCGGCGCCGTCCTCTTTATTCACGGCGGGGCATGGATTGGCGGATCGCGCATGGAGCAGGTTGGTTTTGCGAAACGCGCGGCGAAGGACGGATATCTGACGGCGAATATGGAGTACATGCTCTATCGCGACGACGTGAAGAGCGAATATAGCATAACGCGCGTGCTCGACGACGTGGACGCGGCGATCGCGAAGTTAAAGGAGATAGGCGAAGAGCTAGGGTGTGAACTCGATCGGGTCGCGTTAAGCGGTCATTCTGCGGGCGGACACATATCTTCACTGTACGCGTACTCGCGCGGTAAGGAGGCGCCGTTAGAGGTTGCGTTTATTATGGCGCGCGTGGCGCCGATCGATTTTCATGCGGACGCGTGGGCGCCGAATCTGAAAGCAAAGTCGGTCGCAGGGCTTGTCTCCGCCATGACAGGAACCGAAATCGACGCGGCGGCTCTTGAAAATCCAGACGAGAAGACTGAGGAACTCATTAATTCGGTTTCGCCACTGAGCTACGTTAAGCCCGGCGTAACGCCGACCCTTTCGGCGTACGGCGCCAAGGATTCAATCGTGCCCGCAGGACACCCGCGCAAGATTAAAGAAGCGTTCGAGAAACTCGAAGCGAAGAGCGTCGTCGACGTCCATCCTGCCGATACGGAAACGCCCGTCTTCGACTATATCGAGTTTCCCACGTCGAATCACATGTTGGCGCGCGATCCCGATTGCACGATGCGACTCTGGGGCCTCTTTCTGTCGTATTCGAAACGCTATCTGCAGAAGCATGAGGAACACGGCGACGTTTTGAACGAATGATGAGCCGACGAGGAACGACGGTCAAGACCTCGCGCGCACGACAGAGAAAAGACGCAATCGCGATCGCGCGGTTGCGTCTTTCTTGATCGATTTTGGTTCTATACGACGTCGAACTCATTCGCCGGCGACGGCTGCCTTGCCGCGCTTAGCAGGCGCTTTCGTGTCGGGCTGGAAGTCGGTTTGAATGTCGTAGTCGAATACGTTTTTCGACTTGGCGACGACTTCGAATTCAATTTTGCTAGCGTCGTTGAATTCCGGCGGCAGATAGTTGACGAGGTATTGATTCAGGTCGCCAGATTCAGCCGTTGCGATTTCGCCCGTGTCGCCGTCGTACGAGACTTGATAGTAAATCTTGACGATATATTTTCCAGGCTTGCAACCGTCGGGACCGGTGAGCAAATACTTTCCGTCGATAATAGATCCGCTTCCCCCGGCGCGTTTGTCGTCGCCAACGGGATCAAATTGAATGCGGCAGAGACCGGTGTATTTACCAATAGGTTCGCCGTTGAGCGTGATCGTTCCCTGAACGTTTTCACGTCCGTCGGGGTTGCCCGGCTTGCATCCAGTCGTAGCGACGGCGATCGTCGCTATGAGTAGAAACGCGAACAGCGCGCAAATTTT
>CADCOO010000100.1 GCA_902803085.1 uncultured Planctomycetota bacterium | reverse complement strand
TTTAGTGAAAGACTTTTTCGAAAGGAGCGTATATACGTACAGTGAACAACTCCCACCCACCATAAAAGGACGTTCAAATGCGACAAATATCGAAACGTGATTGGTCGGCGTACAACAAATCCTTGGTCAAACGAGGCGACCTATTTGACGAAGAGACGACGTCTAGCCGGTATTCAGAGCCTTAACGCGGCGTAGTAGAATAATTCCTTGCCAATTCGTGGAAATGTGTTTTATCTGCGCGGGTATTCCGACATGATCGTATTTAAAGCGGCGCCCCATCCCCAAGCCTCCTTCATAATGACGGTCCCGTGCGACAAATAAAGCGAAGCGCTTCGGGTCAAAGCTCGTCGAACCGCTAGTTCGACTAGGCGACGTTACCATTTGACTTGCCGAGCAAGCTCGCGCAAGCGCCATGGCTCGCTCGGCGCTTTTCCCTTGACTTTGCGCGCATCAAGGAATATAATGAACGGCAGTGTTAGCAACCGAGCGTCGCGCGAAATCGATCCGCGACGTTTAGGACAGGATTAAAGCCGCGCCGCACGACGCGCGATAGGAAAGGAACGAAACTTATGACGCGAGGAAAAACTGATCGTCTAGATCGTCGGGAATTTATCAAGAGGAGCGCGATCGTCGGCGCTATGGCGGCGTCCGCAACGAGCCAATGGACAAACGCGCGCGCCGACGAAGAAATCGCGGCGCAAACGAACGTCAAGACGCCGAAATTTGAGAAAGCGGTTCCCGTCTGGGCCAAAGGACGCGCCGAGGAAATGAACGTTACGCTCGCCTTTTCCGCCGCCTTCGACCTACGCGACGCCAACGGCGTCAAGGGCGCGATTCTCCGCGTTACCGGCGCGTCCGTTATGCGAATCACCGTCAACGGCAAGTACGTCGGGTACGGACCCGCGCGCGGTCCTCACGGATGGTTCCGCGTCGACGAATGGGATCTCTCCGGTTCGCTCCAACAAGGTCAAAACTTTGTTACGATCGAAATAGCGGGCTATAACAGCAATAGTTTCGACATTCTCGATCAGCCGTCCTTCCTTCAGGCGGAAATCGTCGACGGAAAAGGACGCGTGGTCGCGGCGACGCTTGCGTCCCCTTCTCGTTCGATCGTTCCCTTTACCGCGCTCGATTTCACGGGAATCCGCGTGCAAAAAGTCCAGAGATTCAGCTTCCAGCGTCCCTTTATTGAAGTCTACGACCTGCACGAACGCAAAATTGAAGACTTTGAAGAGGTCGAACTCGAGCGTCAGCCCGACGTTAAATACCTGCCGCGCCGCGTTCCGTACCCGGAATTCGCGATCTTTGAGCCGAAAGCGTGGCTCAAGCGCGGGACCGTCGCCGTCGATCCGGAGTTCAAAAACTTCTGGCGCGATCGTTCCCTTGTGAATATCGGGCCCGAACTCAAGGGGTACAAAATGGAAGAACTCGAAGTGGTTCTTTCCGACGAAATGCAACGTCTTAAGACGACCTTTGTCGACGACAAGCCTCTTGAAATCGGTTCAACCTTTAAAGAGGGCGACGTCCAAATCGTCGATTTCGGCGCCGAATATTCCGGGTTCTTCGGCCTCGAAGTCGGCACCAAGGGCGAGACGGAAATCGTCGTTACCTTCGACGAAATCCTATCTCCTGAAGGAGACGTCAATTTCCTGCGTCTTGGAACCGTTAGCGCTATTAAATGGTCGATCGACGTCGACGAACCGAACCGAATGCTTGAAGCGATCTCGCCGCAAGTCGGACGCTATGCGAAAATCCACTGTCTGAAAGGCGCCTTCAAGCTCAAGAAATTCTACCTGCGCGAGTACGCCTACCCGCCGACGCGCGACGCCTCCTTCGACTGCTCCGACAAGCGCCTCAATAAGGTCTACCAAGCGGCGGCGCTAACCTTCCGCGAGAACTCCGTCGACCTCTTCACAGACTGTCCGCACCGCGAACGAGCCGGATGGCTGTGCGACAGCTTCTTTACCGCGCGATCAGCCTTCGACTTCACGGGCAAAACTGACGTCGAGACCGCCTTCTACGAAAACTATATGCTGCCGGATAGCTTTAAATGTTTGCCGGAAGGAATGTTGCCCATGTGCTATCCCGCCGATCACTACGACGGCGTCTTTATCCCCAACTGGGCGATGTGGTTCGTCGTTGAACTCGGAGAATATACGAAACGAGAATGCGATCCCGCAATCGTCAAAGGACTTGAAACGAAGATCGTTAAACTGCTGGACTTCCTGAAGAAGTACGAAAACTCCGACGGGCTCCTCGAGAAACTACCAAACTGGGTCTTCGTCGAATGGTCGAAAGCCAACGAGTTCGTGCAAGACGTCAACTACCCGAGCAATATGTGCTACGCCGCCGTTCTCGAGACCGCCGGTAAACTCTATAAGAACGACGAATGGCTCAAACGCGCGGAAGAAGTCCGCGAAAAGGTCCGCGAACAGTCCTTCGACGGCGAATTCTTCGTCGACCACGCCGTGCGCAAAGAAGACGGCTCGCTCGAAATACTGCGCGATCGTTCGGAAATCTGCCAGTATTTCGCATTCTTCTTCAGAACCGCTACCCCGGAATCGCACCCGGAACTATGGAAGACCCTAATCGACAAGTTCGGACCGCACCGTACGGAAAAGGGCGATTATCCCGAGGTTCACAAAGCGAACGCGTTCGTCGGCAACGTCTTGCGACTCGAGATCATTGCGATGGCGCGACGCGGCGATCAGCTGCTCGACGAAAGCCTCGCCTATAACGAGTACATGGCGGATCGAACGGGAACCCTTTGGGAGAACGATCTCGACTACGCAAGTTGCAATCACGGATTCGCGTCCCACGTCGCGCACGTCTTCTATCGCGATATCCTTGGCGTCGCCAACGTCGATTGCGACGCCAAAAAGATCGAGATTCGCATTCCGAAAATCGAGTCCCTCGAATGGTGCGCCGGCGTGCGACCCGTGCCGGGCGGCGCAATTAAGCTCCGATGGGAGAAGGCGGGCGAGAAAGTTCGATATACCCTCGAAACGCCCGACGGATACGACGTCGCCGTCGACGGCGACGTTGAACTCGAACGCGCGTAAAACGCCGTTCCTATTCTAACGCTAAGGCTCGTCATGCGTAGCGCGCGTGGCGAGCCGTTTGACGCCGCTACCGTACAGACCAAAAGGACGAAAACAATGCGACAGAACTCCTCATCGCGACGTGATTTTCTTAAATCGAGCGCGCTCGCTCTCACGTGCGCCGCTACGCAAGCCCTTGAAACCAACAACGTAGCGCACGCCGAAGAATTGACCGCTAAGGACGCGCCGCACTTTCTGGAAGCCGAGCCCGTCTGGGCAAAGGGACGCGCCGAAGAAATGAACGTTACCTTGGTTTTTACGGCGCGATTTAC
>CADCOO010000099.1 GCA_902803085.1 uncultured Planctomycetota bacterium | reverse complement strand
TACTCAGCCAGGAATTTCCGTTCGCGGCAAATGCGAATCGTTTCGGAAATCGCTAGCGCTTTGTTGTCGTAATGGAGTCTCATTTGCTCGTTGAAGACGCCGGTAAAGCCGACGTATTGGTTAATAATATCGCCCGGCTGACCGTCCCGGATAATCTTAACTGAAATTTCGAGGTCGCAGGGAAAGCCCTCGAAATGCTGGTCCGTCATTGTGAGACCGTCCGGAGGCGCGTCCTTGGAGCCGGTGTAGAGGACGTAGAGTTCGACCCGCGGTAAAATAATCCGTTGCGCGTCGAAAACGCTTATGCCCTTATTCGCCAAGTAGCCAATGATCGTGTTCGAAAGGTACGGCAAAAAGCGCAGGACGATATTCTCCGACCAGGTCGACTGCGCTTCAACGAGCGCGATGAGTTTGTCTCCGACGCAAAAGGCAAGATCGTTCTGAAAGGATCTGAGCGCGACGTTTTCAAGCGTTATGTTCTTGATCTTTCGGCTTGTCGTTTTCGTATCTTCCGGATGAAGGCAACGGTATAGCTGGAACCGGTATTTTGCAAAGGAAAAAAGATCCCGAAATACGCCGTCTTTACCATTGCGATTCACATGATCGACTCTTCGTTTCGCCATAATTTGCTCCTATCGTCGTCGAGCCAACTTTCGGGCGCGCCCTCATGATAATATAATACGCCGCAACAAGCGCAAAAGCAAGCGTCCCGGCGCAAAAACGAGAAAAAAACTAGAGGCGCGCGTTGCGTAGGAGTACTTCTGGAATTACCCTTCGCTCGGCGCGAGGGTTATCTCCACGCGCGCCTTATTGAGGAGCGCGGCGAGCTCTTTCGACGGAAGATCAACGCGTCCAAGAGGCGTGTACGACCATGAGTTCGAGCCGAAAAAAACGACGAGCTGGTTCCCGGAATAGAGCATAATATCGCCGGGCTTCGTCGTCGTATGGCGGTCGTCGATCGGCAAACTTCGTCCAAGCGCGCCGACCTGTTCGAATCCGCCGTACTTCGACGCGCGCACGACGATCGGCGCGCGCGCGACGGTTTCGCGCAGCGCCGCTACGGACGCGTTAGACTCCCAGATCACAGGAACGACCGTTTCTTCGATTATCATTTGCATATTAAGTTCCCTTTGCTTGCGTTCAATCTATCCTCGGCGCAGAACGTCGAGAAATTCCGACGGTTTCCCGCACGCGCTGAGCCAGGCGCCCTTTTGCGCGCGGGTAATGGCGACGTAGAGGAGTCGCCGTTCCGCCGCGAGCCCTTCCTCGTAGCTAACGTCGTCGGTTCGATCGAGCGCGCTCGCGAGCGGAACGACGTTCTTATTGACGCTCACGACGAAGACGTATTGGAATTCAAGCCCTTTAACGCGATGGAGCGTCGCGAGTCGAACGCCGTCCCGGTCAAGCTCGTCGCTACGATCGGTTCGAATTCGGTAGGAGCCAAATCCGGCGTCGTCGAGCGCGGTCGCAAAAGGTTCCAGCAGACTCTTCGTACGCGCGACCACGCACAGATTGCCTCGCGGAACGCCCGCGTCGACGAGCTCGCGTATGCGCGCGACGACGGCGTCGAGTTCCTCGTTGGCGCTTTTATAGACGCGAATCTCGGGCGGCGCGCCGTGCGTGAGAGAGACGCAGGATTCTTCGGGCTCGAGCGCGTCGTCGAGATTATCGAAGGACAGACCGGTAATGAGCGCGAGCGCGGTTCGGCGTATTTCGGCGGTCGTACGATAGTTTACGCGAAGACGCGAGCTTCGTCCGCGCACGTTCACGCCGCACTGCGAGAGAACGGCGCGATTCTTATAGATCCTCTGACGCGAATCGCCGACGATAAAGAGGTCGTTCGGCCCCTCCGGGCCCGCGAGCGCGCGCAAGAGTCGAAAGGCGTTTGGGGAAAGGTCCTGCGCCTCGTCGACGATAATGTGCCGATAGCGCGGCGTCTGGTTCGGTCGAGTCGCGAGCGCGCGACATTCGTACGCCGCCGTATTGATATCGCGACAGTTCCGCTCCTTCATGAGCGTCTGATACTTCTCAAAAACTTTCCAAATCTGCGCGCGCTTCTTACGATCGAGCCCGGTTCCGCGTCCCGTACGACTCGCCGCAAAATATTTCTCGCGCGTAAACGCCTCCTGAGCCGCGACGACTCGATCGTACTCCTCCATATAGAACTCGACGCTATACTCGCCCTTCAAGTCCGCCGCGCGCGCCGCTTGTTCCCACAGTTCGTACAATTCGTCCCCGTAAACGAGCCGCGCGCGATACCCGTTCTCGCGCAAATACTGCGCGACCCACGCGTCAAAATGAACGACGTCGATCTTCTTCATCTCCGCCGCCGGGCAGATCTGGCGTAGCCGCGCGCGAATATCGGTCGCTAGATTCGCCGTAAAGGTCGTAAAGAGAATTCGCTCGCGATCGCGCAGCTGACTCGCCAGGCGTTTCGCGCGGTGCAACGCGACAACCGTCTTGCCCGAGCCCGCGCACCCGAGAACGAGCGCCGGACCCGAATAATCGCGTTCGACCGCGCGCCGCTGCGTCGGATGCAGAAAGACGCGCCATTTTTCCAACGGCGCCGCCATCATGCGCAGGAGCTCGTCCTCGCCCTCCACGACCGTAAAGGACGCCAGCGTGCGCGCGCCTTCCAACGCGCGCGCGACCGTTCGCGCGCACGACTGCGAATCTTCCCGACCGTACGCCTTAAGAACCTCTTCGAGCGGCTCTCCTTCCACGAGCCACGAAAGCGCCTCCGCCGCGTCGGGCGGGAACGCGTCGCGACGACGCGCGAACGCGTCCGCGTTCTTGAGGGAGCGGGTCAGCGCAAGCTGTTCTTCCGGAACGCCCAACGCCAGTAGCGACTCGTCCGGAACCTCGGCAAAGAGCGCCGCCGTTCGTCGACCGCGCGTCTTTTCAACGTCCGGCGCCCCGTCGTAAACCTGCAACGCGCCCGTCCGCTCGTTCACCGCGCAACGTTTCCGCGCGCCCCATTCTTGCGCCGCGTCGACCGAGCCCGCATAGAGCGCAAGACAAGCGGTTCCCGACTCGTCGCGCGCGACTACCGCCGCGTACCCGTCGTCAAAGGGCGCGAGCGCCATCTTCGGATCGAGCGCGTTGGGAATCGCCGCTAAGGTCGACGCGATCGCGTCGGGATCGTTTCGAAAGCGATTGGCCCAGACGGCGACGCGCCGCTGAACGTCGCGCGGCAGACTCGCAACCGAGGTGAGAAACTCCGACGAAAGCGCGACTTTAATTCGTTCCGACATAAAAATAACCTCCCTAGCGCCATCCGTTAAAAGGACGCCTCCTCAAATTCCGCGACGTTCTCGACAATCTTCCAACCGAGGGCTTCTGCGCGCTCGCGATCCAGCGCCTGGTCTTGCGTCATGTAGCCGACGCGTTCCTTACTCCACGCCAATTCGAGCGTTGCGACGACGCGCCCGCCGTCCGTGAGTTCGAGACCGACGTCGGGAACGGATCGAGCTAACTCGCGGCACGCGGCGACGATCGCGAGCGCCGTTTCGTCCGCGACGAGCTCTTCGACCTCGCGCCACGCCTCGTCGAGCTCGTTTGTCGGCGGCGCGATCGGCGTTTCGTACGAACTCTTGAGCTTCCAATAGATTCCGGTCGCCAGTCCGGTCGTCGTAACGGCGACGAATCGGTCGTGATACTGCATGAGATTGACGTAGCGCCAGAACCCGTTCCAATCGCGCTGGTAGTCTTCCGATCGGGTCGCTTGGTCGTCGTTGAGGACGGCGCAAACGGTTATAATCTTATCGCTTTGCGCAGGATCCGATTTGCACGCGCCCGCGTAGACGGTTATATCCCCCTCGACGCGCGGGCGCCGGGTTCCGAAGATCGTGGCGCCAAAGGCAAAGGACAGCTCGCCGACCCGCGTTTGTTCGACGATCTTGCCGACCTGCTCGTTCCACGTTTCGAATTGATCCTGGTTCTTCATTTTCGTTTGATCGCACGGCAGGTAGGAATGGGCGCGCGCATGAGCGGCAAAGAGTTCCTCCGCGTTCGGCTCTTCCAGATACCGCGCAAAGAGTTCGAGATTGGAGGACTTCGCCGGATTGAGCGCCGACGCGTATTCTTCTGAAAGCGCGGTTTTATAGAATTTAACGCCGGGCGCCGTAGTCGGCGCCAACGTCTCCGTCTGATAATCTCCTTGAGATTTAAACGCCGTTTGAACGTCCTTCCAGGAGAAGCTCCAGACGCGATAGCGACCCGATCGGCGTATCCCCTCTCGTTTGAGCGCGTCGTCGTCGGTCGAATTGCAATGGAACTGGAACCCGTCGAGAAAGACGGCGATCGGGCGCCAATTTCCCTTTGAGAGCGGGCGCATAACGAAGTCGGGACGCGAGGTCGGAATAACGCCGTCGGCGAGGTCGAGGGTAACTTGCGGTTCAATTTCCCAGAGCGCGTCTTTGATCTTGAGGGTATTGCCTTCTTTGCCGTTGATAAGCGCGGGCACGACTTCGACGGGTCGTTCGTCGGACGCAAGTCGTTTGAGCGCTTCGATAAACTGCGCCTCCAACTCGCTTTCAAAGAGTTTATTAACGGGAATATCGCCGATCGTTTTGATAGATCGACGATTCTCCTTACCGGAAAGGAGCGCTTTTAGCATACGGATAGCGGTAGCGCGGGAAATGGAGCCGATATGCGCGCTCTGGCGGTACGCGTAGAGACATCGATAGCATCCGTCCTTCTGCGGATCTTCTTTGCAGGAGCAGTTTTCCAACTTATCGAGCGCCTTCTCGAAAACGGCGACGAGCGAATTCTCGTCTTGCGTGAGTTGCTTGAGAAAGCCGGTTCCGCCGGGAACGGAGTCGTAAATCGTGAGATACTGCTTGCGGAAGTCGGCGCTCGCCGCAGGCGCTTCGCTAATAACGGCGCGGAGGTGGTCGACGTTCCCGAAATACTCCGTTAGCCCGAGCATAACGGCTGCGGCGAAGGACTCCGTGCGCACGCGGGTCGCGTCCATTGAGGTCGCCGGAATCAGCATGCGCAGCGCCTCCGACTCGAATTCGCGATAGAGGAAGAGGCATTCGTCGAACTTATCCTTTTCCTTTGCGCGGAAGAGGCTCGATTTCCGATACTTGCAGAAGAGCGCGTGCCGCTCTTCCTTCCCCTCCGTTTGAATCTTGCCGCACCCGCGACAGACTCTAAACCCCTTGCGCGGCGCCTCAATTCCAGAAACGGAGAATTTATCGCCCGTTACGTCGCTCTCGCCGAAGTTGATCTCGCGCAACGTCGCCTTACGCGCGAACTCGTATCCGAAGTTGAACTTGGCGTTCGGCATTTCGAACGCGCTCGTTACGTCCTTCTCTTCGTCGACGTCGACGAGAAACTGCTTGAAGTAGAAGACGTGCGCGCGATCGTCCGCCTCGTCGGTAATCTGGCTCTCCGACTCCTTCATATTCGAATAGACCATGCGCGGCTTGAGGAGATTCCGCACCTGACCCGCGTCCGACCACAGCGGACTGCCGCACTTCGGACAGCTGCCCTTCGGCGTCGACGCCGTCTCCATCTCCGCGTGCGAGCAGTTAGGACACAGCCGCCATTTGACAGACTGCGCGCTCGTCAGATCGATCTGGTCGATTGATAGTTTGCGCCCGTCGACGTAGAAACTGTTGTTCGGCGCGAACTCGCTAATCGCGGCCGACGCGCTGCGCATGTATTCGTAAGTGGAATAATCGTACTGTCTTTGTCCAACTGGAATCTCCGCGTCCGTTTCCTTTTTACGATAGAGAACGGCTCTTAGCGCGACGCCGGGCTCGGGGAACGCGTAGTTGGGAACGAGACCTTCGTCCGATAGGAAATTAAAGACGTCCTTTTGGACGATTCCGTCGCGCGCCGCGAGGAGCGCCCTTTTCTCATTCTGGAGTTCGCACATTTCTTCGTCGAAAGAAGCGTCTTTCGGCTTGCTCTCGAGCTCGGCGATCATGCCGTCGAGCGTCTGAACGTGCGCGATAAGCGCGTCCCGTTCCTGACGCAATCCGTCGAACGCGCGAAAGACGCGCACGGCCATTGGACTCTCCGATTTGCCGTCTCCTTTGGCGAATTTCTCAAGGGTCGGGCCCGTCGTCTCGTTCCAGTCGTCTTGGAACTGCTCTCTGAAGTAATTGAGCAGACTCGAAAGATTGTTCTGCGCGTAGCTTAGGAAATTGTAAGGAAAGACGCTCGGATCGTACGGCGTCAGCTTATTGAGAACCTCGCCCGTCGTCTTCGGAATGAGATTCGCGCCGCGCCGATCCTTAACCCAGCTGTCCAAGCAGAAGGCGACGAACTGACGCTCCAGCACGGCGGGCGCGTCCAGAAAAACGCGCGGCGGCCGAACTTCCCCTTCGAGCATTTCGCGCGGTTCCGCGTAGAAATACAAGTCGTGAGGGCGAGCGGACGCGACCGTGAGCGCGAGCGCGTTCCCGTCTCGACGACCGGCGCGACCGACCCGTTGCAGGAATTGCGATTGCGTCGGCGGAACGCTACACAGCACGACCGACGAGAGATCGCCGACGTCGACCCCCATTTCCAGCGTCGGCGTGCACGAGAGCACGTTCGGATCCCAAACGCGCGATTCGTCTCGCGACGCTTTAAAGCGCTCCTCGAGCTCCTCGCGCGCGCCGCGCTGAAGGAGGCCCGTATGCTCGCGCGCGTTAATCCGTTCGAGCGAGCCGCGCTGAAAGAGGCGACCGTAATAATTCGACTCGACCGGTTCGTCGACGACAAGGCGACTCTTGTCGCCGCAACGCGGGCACGGCGCTCCGTCCCAAAACTCAAGATTCGACGCCGCGCAGAACTGCTCGACCCCGCACGCCGGGCATTTGAGTCGCGCAACGTTCGTCGTTACGGCGAGTCGATTCGGATCGAGCGCGTAAACGGTCGCGTAACCGAATTCGAGCTTCTGAACGAGTCCGCTATGGAGGAGTTCCTCAATGAGCATATCGGCGAGCGCGTTCTCGTCCTCAAAGAGCGCGCCGGAACACGCGACGAGCCAAGCGCCATACTTGCCGCGCGTTACGAGATCGAACGCCTGCTTGCGCGACGAACGGCGATCCTGCAAAAAGCGCGGAACGCTACGTCCGGAAACGCCGGGCGACCAATGCAAATGGTTTTGCGATAAGAGATACGTTTTGCAACCGTTTTCCAGAAACGACTTATAGAACTCGGGAAACCAGATCGCGCCGTTGCGTCGCATGAGATCGAGAACGCCGATCGCGAGCGCGGCGTACGCTTGGCGCTCGTCGGGCAGTTTAATCGCCTGCTCGTTGCGGGCGCGTTCGGCGACGCGCGCGACGATTTCTTCTACCGCGTCGCGCGGAAACGCCAAGCAGGAGCTGAGCGTCTTTTCGAGCGTGCGGCCAATGCGACACGTCAGGCCGTATTCGAGCGCGATTTCATAGCGCAACCTGGTCGAGACGTCTTGGATAAAATCTTGAACAAGCTTTGAGCCGGGCTGTTTAATCTTACGATCGCGAAGCATATTCTGATAGGCGTCGCGCCAGGTAAGATTCGGGGGCGTAAAGAGACCGAGGAAATCTTCCGGGGAGCGTTCGGCGCGCCAGTAGTCGACGAATTGCGCGGCAAAGTTCGCGAGCGAGGCGCGCGCGCTTTCGTGCGTCTGCGCAAAATGCTGAACCGCCGCGCGCAGTCCGAACCGCCACGTGCGCGCGTTAAAGAATCCGGCGCGATGCGCCGCGTCCTGCACGGAGTCCGAAAAGGTCAGCGCCTTCTTATCGTCGTTGAAACGCGAGGCAAAGAGTTGAGAGAGCGTAACGCTAATCGCCGTCGCGCTCCGAAGACCAATGAGGCCGAGCCCGCGTTTCGAGCCGCAGAACGGACAAACGTACTGTCCGCGCGCGTCCGTCTCGCTTGGTTCCTTCCATTCCTTAGCGAAGAAAGCCTTAATCGTCTCCGCGCCGCATTCGTCGCAGGTTTCGCCGGCGCCCGGCGCGTCCTCGACATGAAGGCATTTGGGGCACAGGCGCGCGGTCGCCATTCCTTCGGGCTCTTTCTCCAGCTCGCTGGGAAAGAACATGCGAATCTTTTCGTCGACTTTGAAGTAAAGGTTATAGAAGACGTCGAGCGAGCCGAGCGAGGCGCCCCCTTTCTCGTCGACGGTCGTCGCCCAGCCGGTCGCGCCGCAATCGCGGCAGTTGACGATCGGCAGGTAATTCCGCGCCTGTTCCTCGTTCAGATCGCCGGCGAGAGAGTATTCGATTCGTTTGCCGTCGACTTTGCCGAGGAATCGTCGCAACTCGCGCAGCCAGAATTGAACCTGAACGTTTAAAAAGGGTCGCAACTTCCCGGGCGCTCCGATCCGCGCGTGCGAGACGAGCGCAAGGAGCGCGTCGAGCGCGACGGGCGCGTTCGGCGTTTGCTCGAGCGCCGGAAACGCGTCCGCAATGAGCGCGACGAGTTCCGAGCCCTGTCGATAGCCGGACGCGAGCGCGTCGACGAGCGTCTGAAACACCTTGTGCCGCATGAGTCGATTCGCGAGCTCGAGTCGGAACTCGTCGGTCGCAACGTCGTCAAATTCTTCCTCTCCTTCGCGCGTTAGCCACGCTTGAGCGGCGGTCGCGAGATAGCGTTCGAAGTCGTTCTCGAGGATCGCGGATTCGAGCGCTGGGATCGACTCGTGGGTCGGGAGGGTAAAATCGGTCGCCGTGGAGTCCGCGAAGAATTCCTTTGGGGTAAGTCGATCTTCGGTAACAATGCAATCGTTTTCGAAGTCGCCGCCGAAGATCGTGGAGGCGTATTCGCGAATGCGTTCGTTCTCCTCCTGCGATCCAAGCGTCGCGGAGGTTCCGATATAGCACAGGAAACTTTTGGGGCTCCACAACCGCGCTTTGAGTCGTCTCAAGAGGCATGCGAGATCGGTTCCTTGCGCGCCGTCGAAGGTATGCAGTTCGTCGACGGCGACGAAACGGAGCGTATTCGGTCGGTTGTCGCTCCAGAGTTGCGCGTCCTCGGGGCGCATGAGAAGGTAGTCGAGCATTTTGAAGTTGGTGAGGAGAATATCGGGGGGCGCGTTGCGGAGCGTCGCGCGATCGGTAATCACGCCGTTCTCCGTCATGACCGTGCTCGCCTTTTTATCGAACCCGCCGACGTACATTCCGACCGTTACGTTCCCCTTCAGATTCTCGTTCCGATGGATCAGTCCGGCGATGCGTTTCGCCTGATCGTTTGCGAGCGCGTTCATGGGGTAGATAATAAGCGCCTTAATTCCGGGCTCGCCGCTGCGGCGATAGCAGTAGTCGAGAATCGGGTACAGAAAGCATTCGGTCTTCCCGGAGCCGGTGCCGGTCGCAATAATTGTGGAGCGGGCCGAGTCGCCGGCGAGTCGTTCGAACGCGCGACGCTGATGCGCGTACGGCGGGTATTCCGGTCTGACGCCGGCGAAGAGGTCGGAGCAGTCGTGGGCGCCCGACGCCGGTCGAAACGGTAAGCGCAACGAGAGATACGGCTCCAGACAGACGGAGCCGGACGCGCCCGTTATCGCGTCGAGGGAGTCTCTAAAAGGCGCGTTCGTCATGGGGAACGTCGTCTTAATGTACTCGCTTAGTCCGATTTGAAGCTGTTCCGCTAAGACCGTTGGCAGCATGTTCCTAGTCTCCTTATAGCGTCCGGCGCGACGGTCGCAAAGCCTCCGCGCGCTCTTAATTGCATGACGATTCTATTCGCTAATCGTAGCTCTGGATTCGCGACTCGAAGAGCGCGCTTATGATTTCGCGTCGGTTGGGTCCGGGCCGGGCAAGCCGTTCGGGTAGAACTCTCGCGTCAGCGCGTCGGCGTAGTCGGGGTCGGCGAGCGCTTGATCGAAGAGTTCCATTTTATTCTCGGCGGCGAGTCGTTCTTTGATCGCGCGCAATTGCGCCCAGATTCCTCCGCGTCCGCATAGAGCGCCGGTCGCGCACATTTCCCTCTCGTATTCATAAAGTCGGAGAATGAATTCCTCACGTAAATTTTGTGGCTCTCCGCCTTGCTTAAACGCGTCGATCTCTTCGTCGAGCTTGTCCATCGTGGGCAAATTCTTAACGAACTCGCTTGGCAAATAGATTTCGGCAAGCGCATAGGCGTAGTAGGGATCGGAGAGCGCGCGATCGAACCAATCCAGTTTGTTCTCATTCGCAAGGCGTTCTTTTAGCGCGCAAAGCAATCGGGAAATATGGATTCGCGCTTCCTTAACGCCGGCGACGTAGTACTCCTTTTCGTAATCGGCAAGTTCGGCGAGACATTTTTCGTCTCCGCCCGGCGGCAAGTAGGGTCGGCGCCGGTCGGCGATCGCCATTTCCGAGGCGCGCTTTTCGGGCGAAGTATCGTGCAAATAGATTTTCGCTAGCTTGAGCGCAAATTCGGGATCGGCGAGCGCCGGTAAGAATAGTTCCGATTTGTTCCCGGCAAAGAGGACGTCTTTGAGCGCGCACAACAGCTTGGAGTATGCGAATCGCTCATTCCTGAC
>CADCOO010000098.1 GCA_902803085.1 uncultured Planctomycetota bacterium | reverse complement strand
CGTGTGATTCTTATTGAGAAGGATAATCTTGGCTTTTTCGTCGTCTTTATTGGCGAAATTAACGTCCGAAGAGGTCAGAACGTTATACCCGTAAACCTTATCCGTTCCGGAGTCCGCGTTGACGATATCCTTGCCGTCATTATTGAAAAGAATAATCGAATTGACGATCGTCGCGCCCGCGCCCGAATCGCCGCTATCGAGATTAACGCCAATCCCGTTGTCGGCGACCGTAACGTTATAAAACTCCGCGCCCCCGCCCCCGGCGAGATCGACGCCAACCCCCGTATTCTGCGCGATAAGCGTGTCGACGACCTTCGTCTTTTTGGCGCTCTCGTGATCGAGACCGATCGTGTTCTTCATTATGCGAACGCGATAGAGATCCGTCTCGCCCTTCTCGCCGTAAACCTTAACGCCCGTCGCGTATTTTTCAAAGCTCGAATCGTAAAAACGCGCCGTGCCCTGAATATCCGCCCCCGCGGCGCCGAGCGTATTCTCGCCCCCGACGAACGTCGAGTCGCCCACGTGCGCCGTCGCGCCCGACGCGACGACAAGACCGGTCGTCGCGTACGTAAACTTCGTGTCGTAAATCGTCGTCGACCCGCCCGACGCAACGTCGACGCCCTTGCCGACGTTCATAAACGTCGACCCTTCTCGACGCTCGCGGAAGTTGTACTCCGGTTCCGTAACGTCGCCGAAGTACGCGTACGAACGATCGTAAACGTCGACCCCGATCGACAGACCTTCGAACGTCGTATTCTTAAACCACGCGGCCGAAGCGTGATTGTCCGAACTATTGTCCGCGTCGTTGAGCTTGACCCCGACGCTCTTGGAATTGGCGCCCGTCGAATAGATCTTCGCGCCGTCGCTAAGCATAACGACTGCGGAATGAAGACCAAAACCAACGATATCTTGACCGTTAAGATTGACCTGCAGACCCTTAACGCGATCCGTTTGGAACGCGGCGCTCATATTGCCGATTATAAGCGATTGGTCGTTAGCAAACACGGCCGTATCGCCCGTGAGCTCGCGCAACTTGAAGAGTACGTTCTCGCTCGCGTGCTCTTCGTTAAAGTCCGCGACGACGGTTACCCAGCGCGCGCCGGACTCGGTCGCGCTCCATGAGAAGGACTCGTCCGTCTCCGTCTTCGTGAGCTTGGCGCCGTCGATCCACGTTCCGTTCGTCTCCGAATTCTCGTCGTCGTCAAAGTGGACTAATTTCGTCGCGTCCGCGCCAATATACTTCTGTACGAGCGAAATCGTGCCGTCCGTTACCGTTAGATTGATATTGCGGTCGCTCTTGCCGGCGCCGGCGTTCGGATTCTCCGGATCCAACGCTTCCTCCTCTTCCTTCTCCGAAAGGAGACCGTCGGAGAAGTAAACGACCGTGCCTATCTTGCGCGACGCGTACGCCATTGCTTCGCGCAACGAATAGATATTGTCAAAGGGATCGACGACGTCGCTATTGATCGTAACGATCGCCGACGGCAGCTCGAGATTCGCCTCGTACGCGCCCATGTCGATCTTACCGACGAACGAGCCGACAAACTGCGTCTGCGGGTCGTATTCGTTCATATTGACCTTGAGCGTATCCTCTTGCGCATACTTCGTATCGATACGCTTCGCGCCGCCGAGATCGGTCGCAAGCTTGTAGAGCGTCGCTATTTCGGATTGACCGACGTTCGTCGCACGCGACGTTTTGAAATTGCGATACGCCGCGTTCGCGTCGTAATCGTAGTCGACGAACTCCGCGTAGAGACGATAGTCGTCCTTCGCGCGATCCATAAAGATCTTATCGGTCGTCTCGTACGTTAGGTTGCCGTTTGCGTCCGTAACGGTAAAGCCCTGCGCTTCGGTCGCGTTCGTCATCGTATAGGAAACTTCCGTCAAGGCGCCGTCGACGTCCTTCGTATTAAAGACGATAAGGGTGTTCTTTACCTTCAGCGTCGAGTCGGCCGCCGCCTTCAGACCGGTCGCGTTGTCCGCGATCGTCGCCTGAACGACCGTAAGCGCGCGATTCGCGGCTACTTGCGCCGCCGCGCCTCGAGAGTCGCGCATGAGAACCTGAACGATCGTCGCCTGACCGTTCTCGACGGAAACGAGCGCGCCCGTCGTGTTCGCGCCGCCCGCAATTACCAGATTGCGGAACTCGACGTTCTCCCTCGCATCGAGGTCCGTCGTATTGACGAGAAAGCCCGTCTGGACCTCGGAAACGTCGATCGTCATAGCGCCGTACTTCGTCGAGCCGTCGAT
>CADCOO010000097.1 GCA_902803085.1 uncultured Planctomycetota bacterium | reverse complement strand
CATTGACGCGGCGATCGCGGGCGGCTCGACGTTCTTCCATAGCGACACGCTTCTTCTTTTCGCAAGTTCGCGCTCGATGACGAAAAATCGATCCTGTCCGTTCGATAAGGACGCAGACGGGCTCGTTATTGGCGAGGGATCGGTCGCGTTCATTCTGAAGCGACTTTCAGACGCGTTGGCGGCGGGCGATCCGATTATGGCGCTGATAACGGGGCTTGGAATCGCGTCGGACGGCAAGGGCAAGAGTTTGTGGGCGCCGCGCAAGGAAGGGCAGATTGAAGCGATTCGCAAGGCGTACGTCGACGGATTGCACGCGTCGGACGTGGATTATATCGAGGCGCACGCGACGTCGACGGCGCTCGGGGACGCGACGGAGCTGGAAGCGTTGCAGACGGCGCTTGGCGACGCGTTGCGCGGGCGACGCATACCGTTGGGCAGCGCGAAGGGGAACGTTGGTCACACGCTGGAAGTAGCGGGCGCGACGGGGGTTTTGAAGGCGGCGCTGACGCTTTCGACGGGGCTTGTTCCGCCGGTCGGGGGCTTACGAACGCCGAATCCGAAGATTCCCTGGTCGGAGATCCCGTTCTACGCGCCGCAGGCGTTGGAGAAGTTGGCGCCGTCTCCGAACGGACGCGCGCGTCGTGCGGCGTGCAATTCGTTTGGGATCGGCGGACTGAACGTGCACATCGCGCTCGACGAGTACGTCGCGGACTACTGGCGCGCGGAGGCGCCGAGCGGCAGGACGAGCGTCGCGGTTGCGAAGCCTGAGAGCGACGCGGTCGCGATCGTGGGCGCGGGGTGTATTTTCCCAGACGCGTATTCGGTCGAGTCGTTCGAGAAGCTTTTGGAATCGGGCTCGCCGTCGAGCGTCTTTCGCAAGGTACCGAGCAAGGTCTGGGAGCACGACGTCTTTCGTCGCGATTACCAGGGTCGCGATTTTTCGCAGGCGCCGCCGTTTTTAGCGGGCGTAATCGACGGGTATTCGTACGACTGGAAGAAGAACAAGGTTCCGCCGAAGCAGGTGGAAAACGCGAGTCCGATCCAGTTCATGATGCTGGACGCGACGAACGAGGCGTTTGCATGCCTAACCGCGCAGACGTCGGATGAGCGACGTCGCACGGGCGTGGTGGTCGGTTCGGGCTTTGGCGGCGATTTTTCGAATAAGATGAACGCGGTATTAGATCTTCCTCGTTTCCAGCGCATTTTAGCGGACGCGTTGCGCGAGGAGGGGGTCGCGCAGGATCGAATCGACGTTATTCTTGCGGAGTACGGCGACGTTTTGCACAAGCGCATGCCGGCGCTTAAGGACGAGACGGGCAGTTTTACGCCGAGCGCGTTGGCGTCGCGCATAACGAAGACGTTGGATTTAGGGGGCGGCGCGGTCGCGGTGGAGTCGGAGCACGGCTCGTTTGGCGCGGCGCTGATGTGCGCGGTCGATCAATTGTTAGCGGGCTGCAACGACGTCATGGTGGCGATAGGGGGCCAGCAGGATTTGGGACCGGGCGTATTTGATTTGCTTTACGCGACGGGCGCGCTCCCGACGTCGCCGGAGCTTTCGCCGTTCGACGCGGACGCGAACGGCAGCGCGCCGGGCGAGGGCTGCGGCGTTTTGCTGATTAAGCGACTGGCGGACGCGCAGCGTGCGGGCGATAAGATATACGCGGTGATTGAGAAGATTGGCGCTGCGTCGAATCATGCGGCGTACGAGAACGTCAAGCTTGCGGCTGAGCGCGCGAGCGCGTCGGACGCGCGTCCGGACGTTGTGGAGCTGCCGGTAGCGGGCGGCGACGCGGACGCGGACGTATTCGACGCGATTGCTGACGTCGTTAGCGGGGCGCCGGGAACGCGTCCGACGCGGGTAGGGTCGGTAACGTCGCGCGTTGGCAATTTCGGCGCCGGCAGCGGCGCGGCGGAGTGCGTTAAGGGCGTGTTAGAGCTTCAGCAGAACGGGGCGTTTCCGGAGCGGGAATTACGAACGGTCAGTCCGTTTTTTGCGCGTCGTTCGGAGGCGGCCGTTCCGACGGACGCGACGAACGCGAGCGCGCCGGTCGAGCGAGTCGACGTTGTTACGGGCGATAATTACGCGTATTACATTAGAATGCGCCGCCCCTGAGCCCGGGTTGGCGCTTCGCGCTAGCCGCGCGGTTGGTAAACGCCCATAAACGTCCACAACCACTGACGTCAATCGCACCGTCCTG
>CADCOO010000096.1 GCA_902803085.1 uncultured Planctomycetota bacterium | reverse complement strand
GGGAACAGATAATGCCAACCCCATCCGATAACCAGCAGAATAACGCCGCCGATGAGGAGCGCGCTGAGCTTCTTCCAGCGCGACCATTCGCGATCGTCCCGACGAATAAAACCTCCGAATATCATGCCGAGAAGCGCGGTTGCAATCGCGGGCCAGGTAGAGGCGAGTCCTTCGGGGTCGCGAAGTTGTCGGAAGAGCGCGGGGTCATACTCTTGAACGTTGGCGCGTCTGAAATCTTCGTCGCCGACCTTTTTCGGCTCGTGATAGAGTTTGCCGGGCACGAGTTTTCGATCGACGTAGTTGACGACGCATCCCTCGGGCAGGAAATTATGCGCGACGGTTCCGATTTCGGGATAATCCTCGGCGTCGAAATCTGGCAGAGCGTTGTCCTCGAAGATCGGGCAGGGACGAGGCTGAAACATTTCCTTAAATCGAGCGCTGTAGGCGGAGGCGGAGAACGCCTCTTTGGGCGCGACGTCGGGCGCGGGCACGAGCGCGACGACAAACCAGTAGGAAACGAGAATAAGAGCGCAAATACCGACTAGCGTTTTGGTATGGCGCGCGAGCGGCCAATAGATGAGCGCCGCGAACATCCACGCCAAGCCAATGTGTTGTAGAACGCCCATATAGCGCAAGTTCTCAAAGTCGAATCGCACCTTGTTCGAATAGATTATGCCTAAGATAACGAGCGCAATTCCGCGCCAGAGTATCTTCAGGAGAATGCGCCACGTAGGTCGCTCGTTCGCCTGCTGTTTAAAGAGCGAGAACGGCCAGGAGACGCCGGCGAGGAAAAGGAAGAGCGGGAAGATCGTGTCGTGATGGAGCACGCCGTTCCATTCGGTATGCTCCATGTGTTTAGCGATCGTAGCGGGTTCGGGACCGATCCAGCTCTGGCGGAACGCGTGCGCGGCGCGCACCGCCGCGTCGCCGAAGACTTGGAAATCTTGACTGTGCAAATGGCAGATCGCGGTGATAAGCGTCGCGAGTCCAATAATGCACAGCATGTTTAGCCCGCGCAACGCGTCGAGCGAGCGCAAACGTTCCGACGCCATTTTGCGTTTTTCTTCCGGCGAGAGCGGCTCGAGGGGTTCTTTTTCATCCTCTTTCCCATCGTCCTCTGCGGAACCTTTATAATCGTTTCGGTCGTACTCGTTGAGGTCGACGGCGTTGTCGTCGAACTCCTCTTCGAATTCATAATCATACGATTTCCGACGGTGTTTCTTCCCCATAACAACCTCGTTATAATAAATGCGGCATTGAGTATTGCAACGGCGGACGTTCAAAACGCCGCGCCACGCCGCTATTATAATCAGCGCGACGCGGCAAGTCAAGAAAAAAGGCGCGCGCCGCCAATCGCGCGACGACAAAGACGAAAAAAAATCAACGCGCAACTGGAAAGAGTCGTTAAAAATGATACAATCAAGAAAAGCAACGTCCGAACGCGTCGCCTAACGCGCGGGATAGTCTCGGACGTTATTACATTCCATTAGCGGATAGAAAGGAAACGAGATGTCGAAACTCTCAATTCGAGCGTGCGTTTGCGCGATGATGGCGATCGCGCTCGGCGTCGCTAACTTCGCCTCGGCGCAACGCGCCAACGATCTGAAATTCTCGCATAAGATGCCAAAGGAGACGAACCAGGCGCCGACGAATCCGTCGCGTGAAACTCTGACGAAAGACTTCCAGAATCCGACCGGCAAGGTTCTCACTGGCGCGTATTGGTACTGGCTCTCCGGCAACTCCTCGCGCGAAGGCGTTACCAAAGATTTGCAGGCGATGAAATCCGTCGGTATCGACCGCGCCTATATCGGCGACATCGGTCAGGACGACGTCCCCACCGGTCCCGTCCGTTTCTTCTCCGACGAATGGTGGGAAATCGTTCATCAGGCGTTTAAAACCGGTTCGGAAATTGGCGTCGAAGTCGGCATCTTCAACTCGCCGGGCTGGAGCCAGTCGGGCGGTCCCTGGGTCAAGCACGACATGGCGATGCGCTATATCGTTAAGAGCGAGACCGTCGTTAAAGGGCCCGCCGACCTCGCGATTCGACTCGCTAAGCCTGAGTTCCAATCGGAAAATCCCGACGAATATCAGGACGTCCAAGTACTCGCCTACCCCGCTCCGAAGGGATACGGCGAGAAACTCGTCGCGACTCGTAAAGACGGATACGCGCTCAAGGCGAACCAGCCGTGCAATATCGTCGTGAAATCAAACGAGCCCTTTACGGCGCGCAGCGTCGTCGTGGAATTCCAGCAGAAGCCGCTCGTCGCTAAGGCGGAAGTCTACGCGAAAGTCGACGGGGAAAAGAAGCTGCTCTCGACCTTTAATATCAGCCGCTATAACCCTGCGATCAACGTCGGGTTCATTCCCTACTCCCCCGTTACGAACGCATTCCCGGCGACCGAATCGAAGGAATTTGAAATCGTCGTAACAAGCGACCGCGACTCCGGACTTTCCTCCGTCTCATTCTGCGCGGTTCCGACCGTCTCCGACGTCTTCAATAAGACGCTCGCCAAAATGCACGAGACCCCGCACCCGTTGTGGCATGAATACCAGTGGCCGCAAGCGGACAAGGGCGTTCTTAACGATAACGTGGGAACTTACGACCCGACTAAGGTCGTCGTTCTAACCGATAAATTCAAGGACGGCGTTCTCACTTGGAACGTCCCGGAAGGCGAATGGATTGTCGAACGCTTCGGCGCCGTGCCGACCGGCGCTAAGAATGCGCCCGCCGTGCCGGAAGCGACAGGACACGAAGTCGATAAGATGAGTCGCGAGCACGCGATCGAGCACTTCAACGCGTATATGCTCGACCTCATTAAGCGATTCCCGAAGGAGGACATGAAGTCCTTTACCACGATCGTTCAAGACAGCTACGAAATGGGCGGCCAGAATTACACTGATAATTTCGCCGAAAAGTTCAAAGCGTCCTTCGGATACGATCCGACCCCGTATATGCCCGTCTACTACGGCGCCGTCGCTGAATCTCTCGACGTCTCCGACCGATTCCTCTGGGACCTCCGACGCTTTATCGCCGACGAAGTCTCTTACTCCTACGTCGGCGGTCTGCGCGACGCCGCGAACGAATACGGTCGCAATACGTGGCTCGAATGCTACGGACACTGGGGTTTCCCGGGCGAATT
>CADCOO010000095.1 GCA_902803085.1 uncultured Planctomycetota bacterium | reverse complement strand
TTACCGACGCCTTTCGGCGCGCCTTTAAATTCGCGCCAAATAAAGACGCCCCAGATCGCCGACATGAGCGTCGCGCCCTGTCCGAGTCCGTACGCAACCGCCGCCGACGCCACGCCGGACGCGATCACGTTGAGCGTCATACCGATCGCCCAGACAATACCGCCGACCCAGCCCCAGAAGTGGTCCTTAAACTCGCCCTTGCCGTAGGCGCCCTTCTCAACCGGTTCGCCCACGAAGGGTTTGCGCATAAGAATCGGCATAATAACGCAGTTGCTAACAAGCACGCCGACGGCAAAGAGAACGTTCGCCGTGTACGGCGTTAGCTTGCCGTTCGCAAGACGCGAGCCGTTCGCCTGGAGATTCGCCAACGTAACGTCGCATGGCTTACCGTCGATCAGAACCGGCGCAAGCGACTTCGCAACAAAGAAATAGAAGAGCGACATGAGCAAACCGCAAAGGAGCGCTAAGAACAGCCCCTTGCCGATTGGCTTCTTTTCCGAAGAAGCGTCCGCCTTCGCGGCGTCTCGTTTACTGTACGAAAGCGCGCTCAAAATAATCGCAACCGCGACTAACGCAACCCCTGTAAAAAGGAGGCACGCGTTTCCAGACGCCATTGGATTGGAAAGGTAATTCCAAATCACGCCCAGAACCAACGCCAGTCCGATTCCAACTGGAAACGCAACCGACATGCCCGCGATATCGATCGCTGCGACGAGTAGAATATTCGCAATATTAAAGACTATGCCGCCCGCAAACGCCCAGCAGAGCGGCGCGCTATCCGCCTGACTCACGTCCTCGATGAAAGAACGTCCGAACTGACCGTGCGATCCCATTGTGTACGCAAAAACGAGGGACGCCGCAAGGACGCCGAAGACGTAGTCCCAATAGAACAGCTCGTAACGCCATTTCTTATTAACGAGCTTTTGCGCGTTCGCCCAAGAACCCCAGCAGAACATCGTGACGACGCAAAAAATCACCGCCAGCAAATAAGTTGGACACAAATACATAATTTCGCTCCTAACTGATCTTAGGATATTGAGTAGCAAACAGGTTTAAGGTCGCCTAAACCTGATTCAACGTTTATTCGCAAAGCGTCGCGTCTCGACCAAACGATCAAAACGCGACGTCTATTATTCATTTCAACGGTTCCGTGTGAAGTTCGCGCCCCGTAAGGAACGCTTCCGCTTCAGACTTCGTGAAGACGCTCTGCGTCGCCGAACCGTGACGAACGCAACTCATGCCCTGGGCCGTCGCCCGCTTCATCGTCTCATAACAGTCGCAACCGTCCAGAAGCCCTGCGATAAAGCCCGCGTCGAACGCGTCGCCAGAGCCCGTCCCGCCGACGAATTCCGTTTTAAATATCTCCGCTCGGAACTTCTCCTTTGCGGAATAATACACAGAGCCCTCGTCCCCACACGTAATTACGCACGTCTTCGCGCCCGCGTCGACGAAAAACTTCGCCTGATCGACCGGATCCGACTTCCCCGTAATAACGCGCCCTTCGTCGTCGTTCGGCATGAAATAATCGACGTACGGCAAAAGCGGTTCAAGCGCCTGCCAGTACGGACGAGCGCCGTACAGCACAACGTCGAGCATCGTCACGCCGCCACGCTCCTGGAACGCGCGGAAATATTCGACCGTATCCGCGCTCTCCAATCGCTCCATCATGAGATAGCCGCCGACGTAAAGAACGTCCGCCTCGCGCGTCCACGCTTCCGGAACGTTGTCAAGAGAAAACTTCGCGTTCGCGCCCGTCGTACTCACAAATCGTCGATCTTCGCCGCGAACGTTCACAATAAGCGAGCAACCGGGACTGGAATTATCGACCCGACTCACTCCGGAAACGTCGACGTAAGGATGTTCCAAAGACGACACGATGTAATCGCTAAAGGCGTCGTCCCCCACGCAGCCGCAGAGACCGGTCGGAATTTCAAGCTTAGCCAGGTTAATAGCGACGTTAGACGCGCAACCGCCAAGCGACAGTTCGACGCGTTCCGTCTGCACTAATTCGCCCGGCGCGGGCGCGTGATCGATCGGCGCGCAACCGACGTCGGCAAACAGGATTCCTGCCGAGAGACATCGCGGTTTGAATTTCATGGAACCTTTCCTTTGTTAATGCCGTTGACGAGCGTTTCCAATCGTCTGCGCGCAACGCCGCTCAAATACGTTGCACGCTATTCCGTTCTCAACGCGGCGATCAAACGATCAGCCGCGTCATATCCGCTTTTAACGCACGCTGGAAGACCAACTCCGTCGAGCGACGAGCCCGCGAGCGCTAGCGTACGGTAGCGCTCCAACGCCTCTTGCAATTCGCGTCGCCACGCCAAACGTCCTACGTAATACTGCGGCATCGCGTGCGGAAAGCGCGCTACGTCCACAATCAGCGGACCGCCCGAAATATCAAGAAGCGCGCGCGTCTCCGCTTCCACGCGCGAAACGAGCTCCGACTCCGCAAGTTCGACCATCTCGGGCGCTCGCGAACCGCCGACAAAGATCCGCAGGAGAGTCGTACCCTCCGGAGCTCGCGTCGGGTACTTGTAACTGCTAAAACTGCCCGCAATCACGCCGTTCCCTTCCGAGGTCGGCACGACGAACCCCATGCCCTGAACGGGTCGACCAATCTGCGAATTACGATACGCCAAATGCACGATCGCGACGCCGGTGCGATCCGTTTGTCCGTACAGATTGGCGACCTCGGGCGCGCTCGCGCGCAACGCGTCGCTTGCGGCGTCGGTATCGGTCGCAAACAGAATCGCGTCGAAACGTTCGCCGCGCCCTTGCGCGTCGCGGACGAGCCATTGGTCGCCGTCGCGCTCGACTTTATCGACGGCGCGCGACGTCTGAATACGTTCGCGTCCGACGGCGTCGGCAAGTCGTTCCGGCAATACGTTCATTCCTGAGCGTAGCGTAATAAAAAAGCTGTATCGCGCGCCGCTCTCTTCTTCGCGCTTAACGCGCCGCGCGCTGCGTTGCGACTTCGCCATCGCCCAAATGAGCGAACGATCTTTGCGCTCCATTTCGGCAAAGCGCGGCAGAGTCGCTTGCAAACTCAATTTGCTCGCGTCGCCGCCGTAAATGCCGCCGACGAGCGGCTCAATTATGCGATCGAACGCTTCCTTACCGAGTCGTCGTTTAGCAAACGCGGCGAGCGACTCCTCCTCTTCGCTACGACGACGCGGCAGAAGAAGTTCCAAACCGCAACGCAATTTGCCGAACGGCGAGAGGAGCGGCGTCGTTAGCATGGGATAGAGTTTCGTCGGAGCCATCGTCATGAACCCGTCGGGCAACGGGTACAGCCGGCGATTGCGTACGACGAACGTACGCCGAAACCGATTGTTCGTCGACATGAGCTCGTCCTGAAGTCCGAGCGCCTTACAAAGCTCGACGCCCTCGGGCACAGTCGTAATAAAATTATCGACGCTCAGTTCACACTGAAAGCCGTCGACGATTCTCGTGCCGATCACGCCGCCGACTCGTTCGTTCTTCTCCCAAATCTCCAATTCGATTTCGGGCGCGCGCTCGCGCAACCGCCAAGCGCTCGCCAATCCGGATATTCCAGCGCCGAAAATCGCGATTCGACGCGTTCGCGCGTTTTGAACCGCGCTCGTCGTCCCTTGCTGCGACGTCATAGTTTCCTTTCATCGAACGACAATCAACACGCCAGTCTACGGCGACCGACGCGCGCCGTCCGTCGTAGACTATTGTAATCGACGGCTCGGCTGAAGTCAACTTTTTTACGCTCCGTCCCCTAGTCGAGTTTCACTTCGATTACATAGTGCCCGCCGCTGCGTTTATTTTCAGGAGGCGGCGTCATGTAGTCTCCGTAACCGTTCTTCAGAAAGAGATCGTAATCTGCGGGACACGAAAACGAATCGTCTTCAAAGGGTAATTCTACAAATTCTGCCAAGCAACTTGCGGGCGCCGTCCAGCATCCGTAGAGCGCGCCGTTCAGCTGAACGTACCATTCGTTCGATTCGTCGTTAAATTGATCAAAGGTCTTTTGCAATCGATTTATAATCGCCCGTTTAGGGCATACGGCGGCAATCCACTTATAAGGGCGGTATCGGAGCCATTTCCAGAAGCGTTCAATCCCGCGCTGGCGCGCCCAAGGGGCGTATCCGCACCCCATAGAGAGGATTTTCTGATAGCGACGCGCAGTAAATCGCGTTTTTGCGCGCGCCCACTTGCCAACCGCGTACCAATTATACGGAAAGACGTCGACGAAAACTTCATGACGCGCCGACGAATACTGAGCGTCCGCCTCGACAAATCGCGTGCCTTTTTTGCACACCTTCGCATAGGGAAACGGATAATAGGGATCGGTTTCCCAAGTCTGTAGAAAATAGGAGTCCTTAAGGGCGTGCGGCGCGATCGACAGGAAACGATCGTAATCGTCGCGAAGCATTCCGATATCCATATCGTCGTCCCAAGGAATGAACCCGCGATGCCGCACGGCGCCTAGCAACGAGCCTGAATCGAGAAAATACCGAATACCGTTCTCTACGCAGACACGTTTAATCTCCTTGGCAATGTCCAGCTCCACAAGTTGTAATCGCCGTAAAAGTTGCGCGTCCATAGTTACAATGTTCCTTTCGTTATCGCGCGTAGATCACGGCGACGCGTCGCCGTCGACGTCGGTCGCGTCGTTCGGCGATTGATTCGATTCGTCTTGCTCGACCTCTTCCGATTCCGGCGCAGATTCCGGCGCAGATTCCGACTCGCTCTCTTCCTCGATCTCATCGTCTTCAAAGACAAGTTCGTCGTCGAAGTCGCTCTTAACGGGATCCTCGGGCGGAAGTCTCTTTTCGGCGATTATCTTTTGGAGTTCTTGCGCGGCGACCCGTTTAGGGAAATTAGCCTTCTGGGCGAGAGCAAGCGTAAGAAGATTGTCCGCAAGATCAAGATCGCCGCGTACGTGCGCTATTTCCGCGAGATAGTACGCCGCCGTCGCGTTCAGTTCGCCCGACGTCAGCATCGGCTGAAAGAGACTGTCGGCGTCCTTAGCGGCGCCGGACAGGAAGAGCGTCCATGCAAACGTCGTCGTCGCGTCGACCGAATCAGAATGCGCGCGATAATTGCGCGCGGCAATCGTGCGCGCCTGATTCAGCTTTTCGCGATTGCCCTGATCCAAAAGCGCGAGCGCAAGTCCGTTCGTCGCCTCGAAATTGTCCGGCTCTACGATCGTCGCGTTACGAAAGAATTCTTCCGCCGCAGCGTAATTATTCGCGTAGAGCGCAAGCCAACCGTCTAGAATCCAGCGATCGACGTTCGAACTGTCGTTCTCTACTTCAAACGCCTTAACGATCGCGCCCGCTTCTTCGACCATATTCAAGCGAAGATAGATTCGCGCCAGTTGCGCGCGCTCGCCTTTCGTCGCGTTCGCTATCTTGTCTTTCGCGCGCTCAATCTGTAGCTTCGCTTCCTCGAGACGATCGTCGCGGTCGAGCGAAGACACGACCTGCAACCACCCGGACCATAACTCGGGATTCAATTTCGCCGCTTTGTCGAACGCCTCTTCCGCTGCGGCAAAATTGTCCGACTTCATCGCCAAATATCCGAGATTCCAATGCGCTTGAGCGTCCTTCGGATTCAGCGCGATTAATTTTTTTACAAGCTCGGTCGCCGCGTCGTATCGACCGCGTTTCTCCGCGAGCAACGCGCGCGCGTTAATCGCCTCCTCTTTGAAATAACTTAGCCGCGACGTCGATTCTGGACGCGCGTCGGCATAGCCTTCGGTAAGACGCTCGCCGCGTTCAATGAGCAGTTCCGCTTCTAAGAACCTGCCTTCGCGAATGTCGACGCTCGCAAGCTGGAAGAACGCTTCTGGATCGGTCGGGTAGTCTTCGGCGGTCTGTTCGAGGGCGCGGCGCATTTCGAGAAAGCGATTCGCGTGGGAATGGAGCAATGCGAGAAGCACGCCCGGCGGGTCAGAATCCGGATTGGCGTCGTACACCGACTTGAGGAGTTCGTACGCGCCCTCGACGTCCCCGGCGAGATAGAGATCGATCGCCTTGAGCGTCGCCGGATTCGCTTCCGACTCGTCGACGGCGTCCCCGTTGGGGGCGTCCGCAGTCGCCGCGCTCTCCGTCGCGTCCTGACCGAACCCAACGAGCGCGACGTTAGCAAGTAGTAGAGCCGCGATCGCGACGCGCGCAGCCCAGCGCGCATTGATTTGGAAAAACGTCATAAATTACCCCCTATGCGTCGTGCGTCGCAGTCGACCACTTATGTTATACGGTGAAAAACAAACGCGTCGCGCTATTCTCTCGGAGTCGAGCGCGCCGTTGAGTCCTCTAGTCCCCACCTCCGCAAAATACGCCGCGCCTCTTCGGCGCGACCGGAGTCGGCCGTAAGTCGCGCCGCGGCGTTCGCGCTAGAACGCGCAAGACGACCGTCGAGCGAGAGCGTTGCGACGAACAAAAAGTCGCGCGCCGCAGCCTCGACCGCGCCCAATCGCTGTTCGCCCTGCGCGACCAGCGCCGTCGGTCCCGTCTGAAAGTCGTTCGGTAGGAGAACGATCGCGCGACGCCAGCGTTCGATTTCGTCCGCCGTCGGCGACGCGAGGAGCCGCTGACGCCACAACTGCGCGCTCGCCAATAGGGAAATCGCGCGACAGGTCTCAACTTCGTCACGGTTGGACGCGTCCGCGCTCTCCAAAGTCGCGAGCGCGCGCAACGCGTCGACCGCGTCGCGACCGTAGCGATTGGAATTCAATAAAACGGAAGCGGCCAAGAGCCTGCCGCTGGGATTGGCGCGTTTCGTCGGATTATCCGTTGCGCCAAGCCACTCGGCGGCGACGTCTTCAATCGAGCGCTCCGCGTTCCCTACGGCGACCGTCGAAGAAGCGCTCTGATTCAGCCAACGTAGCGGAATCGACGCAAGATACGCGCTGTGCGAGTCGAGTCGACAGAGTAAGAAGAACTCGACGACCGCGTCTTCAGACCGCCCCAACGCTTGGAGACAATCGACTATTCGCGCCGTCGCCCATTCGCGTTCGAAACGACGCGGCGACGAACGACGCGCGTCCTGAAAACAAGCCAACGCCCCGCGATAAAGGGACGCCGCGCCCGACGTTCGCGCGCGATCAAAGAGCGCAAGTCCGCGCGCAAACGATTCGCCGACCGCCGCCTCAATATAATCGACGTCGACCAACGCGACGCGAGACGTCGAGTCTTTCGTCTCAAAACTAGCGCCCTCGCGTCCGGAAAGCGCGACTATCCGACCTTCTATCGTTCGTCCGTCTTTTAAAACGATTCGATCGCGCGCGTCGCTCGAACCCGCGTTTGTAGAAGACGGCGATGGCGACGTCGGCAAATTCCGCTCGCTCGCCGCTTCGGTCATACGCTCTTGCGTCGCGTCTGTCCGCGCGCGGAGCGTAAAAGGATCGAGAGGCGCGGGGGGAGTCTTATCGCTGGACGCGCGAGGAGCGACCCGTTGTCCAAAGGCGCCGACGCTTGCAAAGGCGCAGAGCGTCGCGAGCAGTATCAGCGCAAGAGTTCGCGTTACGCGAACAAATCGGATTCTCACCATACGCGTCTCCTATTCCAACGTCTTCGCGACGACGCGCGCAGGCGAGCCGTCCGCGCCTTTAATCGGTAGCGGCAGGCATGAAAGGGTAAAAACGCGCGAAGGATCGCGCTCGACGCGTTTGTTCGACGCCGGCGGCGCGTAACTTGGCAGTCGCTCGAGTCGAACGAGCCCTTCAAGGATTAGAATAGGCGGTCGTCGCCCGAGTAAAATGCGATGACATTCGGCGTCGGCATTGAGTTCAAGTTCGTCGAGAGGCTCGCGTTCCGGCTCGTCCTCCGGCAAAGAAACGCCCGTTTCGAGCGGCGCCGGGTCTTTCGGCAAAAGATCGGCGAATTCGGGATCAAAGGCGTCGCGGGCCAAGAATTCCCTTCCCGCGTCTCCGGAGCGCGGGGGGGCGGAGACGAGGGACGGCGTCTCGAGCCCCAAAATTCGCAATTTCGGATAGTCGGCGAGCCAGTCGCAGAGCTCGGGGGACAAAGACGGGAAATCGTCGTAGAAATCAGAAACGCCGAACTTTTGCGCCCAATCGAAGCGTAGCAGAACCATCGGAACGTCTTCAAAGAGCGGTTCAAAGGGCGCAAGATCGTCGACGTTCAGAGACGCCGGTCGACCGGTCGCTATCCTAGCCGCATAGCGCGGCGATTCAGGACCGACGACGGAAGCCAAATTGAGACAGACGCACGACCCGCAGAAAAAGTCGACGGGAAACGCGTCCAACGTTTCCCCGTCGACGAAATAATGCGAGGGCGCGTCGACGTGCGTTCCAAGATGCGAACCGATCGTGAAACGCGTCGCGCGAAAACCGTCCGTTCCGTAGTCGGCAAAAGGACGCGCTTGAAAGAGAGGATCGCCCGGATATACGGGCATACCCTCGGAAATTTCGCGCGTTAGATCGATTAATGCCGTCACGCTCCCTCTCCCCATATGATCGCGTCTCGAGCGCCAATCCGTTTCCAGACGAGTCGGCGTCCCTAAACGCGAACGCCGAGGCGCAATCGTCCCGACGTTCTTTCCTTTAACCTTCGATCAGCAATTCGGCGATATAGTGAATCTGAATTTCGCGTAAATCTTTATCGCGCTTCATCATTCCGCCAAAGTGCATCGCGCAACTGACGTCCGTCGTAACGATATGCCGCACGCCCTGTTCGTAGACTTTTCGAATATTCTCGATCTTCTTCTTGCCCATATTAATGGACGTGCCCGGCATTTTAACGCTGAAGGTGCCGCCGAATCCGCAACATTCCTCAACGTTCGGAATGGGAACGTATTCAAGATCGCGAATATTGTCGATCAACGTCTGAACGGCGCTCGCAATTCCCAGCTCGCGTCGACCGTGGCAACCGATATGCAACGCCGTCTTATGCGGAAAACGCGCGTTCAAGTCCGTTTTGTGCAGAACGTTGACGAGAAATTCCGAAAGCTCGTAGACGCGCGCGCCGGTCGCGACGACGGGCGAATTCGGATCCGCTTCCTTAAAGAATACGCGGCACATCGACGCGCACGCGGCGGAGGGCGTTACGATCCACTTATAACGATCGAAAACTTCGCCGAAATGCGCCATAACTTTGCGCGCGTCCTCCCAGTAGCCGGAGTTAAACGCCGGCTGACCGCAACAGGTCTGGGCTTCGGGATACGCGAGCGGAACGCGGAGTTTTTCAAGGAGTTTCACGGTCGCGACGCCCGCCTCGGGGAAAAACTGATCCACGAAACAAGGGATGAAAAGCGCGACCTCTTCGCCCTGATATTCCGGATAATCCCATTGCGGAACCGCACGTTCCAACGCTTCAATCATCTTCTTTCGTCTCCCTGTGTCAGCGCGTTATTGCGCGTTCGCTTTGATTTCTTTATCGGCAATGTCGGAACGGGTCCACGCGCCTTCCCAGCTGATCTTCGAAACCGCTTCGTACGCCTTGCGTTTCGCGTCCGCGACCGTGTCGCCAAGCGCGACTACGTCCAGCACGCGACCGCCGTTCGTGCGAACGACGCCGTTCTCGTCAAGCTTTGTGCCCGCATGAAAGACCTTAACGTCCGGCAATTTCGACGCCTCGTCCAATCCGAATATTTCAAACCCCTTCTCGTACGAGCCAGGATAACCCTTGCTCGCCATAACGACGCATACGGCGGGACGCGGATCCCATTTTAGCGGTTCCAAGGTCGCCAGACGCTGGTCGATCGTCGCCTGCATGACCTCGTAAAGGTCCGACTGCAAGCGGGACAGGAGCGGCTGACATTCCGGATCGCCAAACCGCGCGTTGTACTCCAAGACGCGGGGTCCGGCCTGCGTCATCATAAGACCCGCGTACAGAACGCCCTTAAAGGTCGAGTTCATACGATTGAGCGTAATGACCGTCGGGACGAGCACGCGCTCTTCAATCCAATGAAGTTTCTCATCGGTAACTAACGACGCCGGGCAATAAGCGCCCATGCCGCCGGTGTTCGGGCCCTGATCGCCGTCGTAAGCAGCTTTGTGGTCTTGGGCGGGTTGCAACGTCATAATCGTTTGACCGTCGGTAATCGCAAGAACGCTCGCTTCCTGCCCCTTGAGACGTTCTTCAATAAGAAATCGAGCGCCGGCCGCGCCGAACGCGCGATCGTCCGCAATCAATTTGACCGCCGCAAGAGCCTCTTCTTTCGAAGAACATACGACGACGCCCTTGCCGGCGGCGAGCCCGTCCGCCTTAACGACAAAGTCGTTCGAGTCGCTCGCGAGAATATACTCCGTCGCTTCCGAGGAATCGTCGAAGGAGCGACTACGCGCGGTCGGAACGTTCGCTTCGATCAGGACGCTCTTGCAGAATACCTTGCTGCCCTCCATGCGCGCCGCAGCTTTATTGGGACCAAACGCGCGAAGTCCAGCCTCTTCAAACGCGTCCACTAGCCCGGCGGTAAGGGGCGCCTCAGGCCCGACGACCGTTAGATCGATCTCATGCTCGCGCGCGAAAGAAATAAGCGCTGGAAAGTCCTTTTCGGAAATCGGAACGTTCTCCGCGTCGAGCGCCGTGCCCGCGTTTCCAGGCGCAACGTAGACTTTATCTACCTTAGCGCTCTTTGACAGTTTCCAAGCCAACGCGTGTTCGCGTCCCCCGCTACCGATCACCAAAACTTTCATAACGACCCTTCAAAGGTTAATGCGCCGCGCGCGACGCGTTCTACTACATGCGTTAAAAAGAGCGTCGCGGACGCACGAGTCGCACGACGCCCCCAGGCGAATATTATAATCGAATTCTCTTTCTTTTAAACTAGTCGCGTCAAAAAAGAACGAGGAAACGTCGGCGAGCAAGCCTTACGCCGTTACGGAGTCGGCGCCTCCGGCGTTATGCCCAACTGTTCGAGCAAGTTTTGTATCGTCTCGCTCGTATTCCAAACGTCCATAAAGTAGTCTCTATGAACGCACGCCGTCCATACGATACAGACCGCCCCGATTGCAAAGAGCCAGTAGGCAAAATAATGTAATTTACCGGCCTTGAGAAGCGCCATGAGCGAATGGAGCGCAAATAAACCGACGCCGAAACTAATCAACGCCCCTATGAAATAGATCTGGAGGTTTGGGTCGTTCTGAAAGAGCTCAACGACGCCGGGACTGCCGGCGTCGGCGCGCGCGTCGCGGACTATCTTGAGAATCTCAAGAAAGGCGCCTCCGGCAATAACCGGAATCGACAAAAAGAAGGAAAATTCCGCAGCCCACTCTCGACTGAAACGCCGCGTCAACGCCGCAGAGATGGTCGCGCCGCTTCGAGAAATACCGGGGAGCGCCGCTATTCCCTGCACAATTCCCACCAGGATCGCGTCCAAGAAACTCATTGTCGCCGCCGTTTTCGGCTCGTCTTTTTTAAATTCCTCGTACTCGTCCCCGTCTTCGTCGTCCACATTTCGCGCCACTTCCTCAAAATAAAGCTCGTGTTCCGAACGCTGGCCATAATTGCGCATGACGGTCAGAAGCATGACGCCCGTAACTATAAAGAAACAGCCCGTCGCAAGGAGACTCTCTTCCAGAAACTTCGCATAATGCAAAATAGCGAATCCGATCAAAACGGTTGGAATCGTGCCGACGATTACAAGCGCTAGCGTGCGAGGACGGTGAAAGACCGCTTCGTAGAGATCCTTCGCGAAGAAGACGATCACCGACAAAAGCGTGCCGGCATGAAGCAAAATAGAAAGCGTAAAGACGTCAGGAAGATCAAAGAGACGTCCCAAAACAAGCAGGTGCCCAGAGGAACTAATCGGCAAAAACTCCGCTATTCCCTGAACGACGGCCATGACGCTAACGTATAAGAGCGTTTCCCAGTCCAAATTTCTACTCCCAACTCGCACTCAAGGGCGTCGGAAAACGACCTTGTCGAAAAACAAGAAAAGCCCGTTTCTGGTTTTCTCTGAAACGAGCTTTTCCATGACGTTTACGTTTCACCGCGAATCGAAACGCGCTCGATCCGTCCGACGCGCGCTTATTTCGGCTGACGCTTACGGAAATACGTGTCGACCGAATCCGCCTCTACCTGCGGCGTTCTATACGGCACGCCCTCCGAGGCGGTCGG
>CADCOO010000094.1 GCA_902803085.1 uncultured Planctomycetota bacterium | reverse complement strand
GCGCGGCGTCCGGTCGTTCGAAAACGCAATTACGACGTTCGAGAATCTGCTGGGACAAAGCGCGACGATAATCTGCGTTCGTACCAAGCTCCACTGCGAATCGAACGTATTCTTCTCGATTCCGGGCGATCGGCGCGTTCTCTATCGCCATATCGGAGTACGCGGTCGCCGTAAAACGTTGAACCAGTAGTTCGCCAACCTGCGAGACGCACGGCGTTCCGAGCGATAATGCGTCGTAAAGCGTTAAACAGCTTGAATAGACGGACGAATCAAGTTCGACCGTCGCCGCCGAAAGAAACCTCGCGTATTCGGTTCTTGAAAGACGCGGGAGAAAAATCATTCGTTTGGCAAGCGCTGGACCTACGTTCCGTTCGATTCGCGCGCGAATTTGTTCCGATTCGAAATCGTCTCGCTCACCCAACGTCGCCATAATCGCGCCGCGGGGATCTGCCTCCAAAATCTCCATAAGGTATTCGTCGAACTCGGGATGATACTTCGCTAATCGATGCGGACAGAAATAAAGCGCGCCCGAGCTCGGCAAGCCGAGTTCTTCTCGCGAACTCTCTACGCACGATCGATTGAGCGAGCGATAAGCCGGCATTTCGTCCATTAAGACGAGTCTTTCCGTATAACTCTCTTGAGCGTTCGCAATTTCAGCGTTCTTGTACGAGAGGTAGCAGTCGACGTCAAAAACGCCCGACGTGCCGTGTCCGCCCCAAGCAAGGCTTTGAACAGGCGCTAGCCGTAGCATTGGCATGAAATAATTCCAGGTCGAGCCGCCGACTTTCCAGTAGTGAATTGCGTCGCAAGCGGTCTCGCGAATACGTTCTACCGCCGTCTCGAAGGAATCAGAAACGTCGACCAACGTCGCCCCGGAAATTGTGCGACTAAGAAAGGCGCTCGATTGCGGTCTATGGAAAACAAGAGATTCAAAACGACTGGAATCCATTCGATTAATTATGCCCGCCATCGATCGAACAAAGCCGTCGATCTCTAACGGCGAAACAAAGAAGCCGACGCGGATTTTTCCACGAGCACGTCTCCTGGAACGACTGTCGCGAACGCGTGTGAACGACGGCGCGTACAAGCGCGCAAACTTCTCCTTAATCGCGCGACAACATTTTCCAAAATGCGCCAGTTGGAAAGGCGGAATACCGCCTTCAGACGGAAGCGATCGCCAGTCAAACCGCGTCCCCTCCGCGATCGCGGCGTCGAGCGCGACGTCGAGTTTTCGCCAATACTCGTCGATTTCATCCGTCGACTGGAAGTATGCCGGCGCAAAGCCCAACTGGCGCCAGCGTAGCGCGGGACGCCGGTCGTTGATTGTCGCCGCTTTTTGAAAACAGACCTGAGCCTTATCCAATTGACCTAGCCGACCATAACACTCTCCCAATCGGTCTATCAACTCTAAATTGTCGCGTTCCGTCTGGAGAATAAATTCAAGACGCTCAGCGGCGCCCGCCCAGTCGGAGACTTTCAAGTAGGCGTTGGAAATGAGTTTCGAAATTGCGATCGGGTCGGGATGCAACGGCCGCGCGCGTTTAAGCGTCTCGAGGCATTCGCGCAAACAACGCTTCCGTTCCAAGACGTACGCAAGCGCTAACAACGCGTCGAGTCGATCGCCGTCGCATTGCAACGCCAAACGCAACAAGCGTTCGGCCTCCTCAAGTTCAAGGGTAAAACCCGACGACTTGCAAGACGGCGAATCGACGGCGTCTCTCTGTTCCTGCAACGTAATCAGCGCGGTCGCCAAATTGACAAGCGGGTCGCCGTAATTGCGATCCAACTCTATCGCGCGTCGAAACGCGCGTTGCGCCTCGTCGAGTCGATTGAGGCGCATGAGCGCGACGCCGCAGTTATTATGAAAGGACGCTTTCTCCGGTCGGAGCGCGATCGCCCTGAGATAGAGATTGACGGCCGCCGTTAAACGCCCGGCGTTCAGCGCGTTAAGCGCTTGAGCGCTAACGACGGACGCGTCCGCGACGTCGTTAGTAAAGACGTAATGCGTCATTGTGATTTCTTGCAATCTTGTCCTAGCCGGTAACAAAGTCGCAACGACGTTGAAAGACTACGCGCGACTCATTTACTCTTTTGCGATCGTTCGTTCCCAAAATCGTTCGAATTCGCGCGCGGCGTCCGGTCGTTCGAAAACGCAATTACGACGTTCGAGAATCTGCTGGGACAAAGCG
>CADCOO010000093.1 GCA_902803085.1 uncultured Planctomycetota bacterium | reverse complement strand
GCCGGAATGAGAATGGCGACCGCGACGAAATAGAGCGCGGCGACTAGTATTCCGAGCCTTGCGAAATCGCGCCAGCCCTGTTCCGTTTGCGCGAGCGCGGGGCAGAACGCGACGGCGAGCGTTATGGCGACGATAGGAGCGGCGGCGGTCGCGCGATCGTTGGCGTCGACTCTACGCGCGGCGTCGGCGGCGAGTAGGAACGCCAGGACGGAGAGCGCGAGCGTCTCGACGGAGAGGGGCGTTTTGAGCCATGCGGCGAGCCCGAGGAGCGCTAGATACACGGCGACGCAGGGCGCGAGGACGGCGAACGCGGTTAGGGCCGATCGCGCGCGCGCGGCCGCAACGGCGAAGATCGCGAGGAACGCGAGCACGGCGGCGACGACGCGCAGGAGATTGGTCGTCTGGAGGCGCTGTAGCGCGCGCGGCGCGGGTCCGGTCGTTTGCGGGTTGGTCGCGACGAGATTCTCGACGAACGCGGCGAGATTGGCGACGCGCTCGAGGTCGGCGGTCGAATAGACGGTTAGTTCGACGCCTTTCGCCCTTGCGTTCTGACCGTCGGCGCGTCGCTCGACGAGGTCGCGCAACGTAAAGAGTCGTTTAAGAGTCTCGACGGCGAAGACGCGCTGGAGTATCGCGAGTCTTGCGTCGCGCTCTTGCGGTTCGAGTAGCGCGGCGCGTTCGATCGCGTCGAGTAGCGTCGCGCCGGCGTCTTCTTCCTTGGCGACGTCGGCGAGCGCCTGTAGGGGTTCGTCGAGCTCGTCGTAGGTCGGCGGCGCGAGCTCGGGCAGGTTCGTCTGGAGGGAATTGAGCGCGTCGCGAATAGCGGCGATCTTCATTTCACGGTCGGGCCCGCTAGTCGGCGCCGCGGCGGTTGGATCGAAGACGACGAGCGTCTGATCCTCTTCGAGTCGTCCCTTGAGCGCGCGCGCGTCTTCAGTGGAATCGAGTCGCACGCACGCGCGTAGCGTCGGGTTAAAGCCTAGCGCGTTGGTCGCGCGTTCGAGCGCGACTCTTGCCGGCGCGCGATCGGGTAGGAATCGCGTTCGAGTCGGTTGGAACTGGAGATTGGAGACGGCTGCCGCGCAGGCGACGACGGCGATCGCAGCGATCGCAAGGGTAGCGCGCGGGCGTCTGATAATGGGGGCGAAATATTGAGTGAGGTCGACGCGTGAGCCTTGTTCTTTGAGCGGTCGCCGTCCGTCGACGACCTGCAGGAGCGCGGGTAAGAGCGCGATCGCGGCGAGCCAGGTCGTTGGCGCGCCGATAACGAGCGCGAGCCCCGCCGCGCGCAGTTCGAGCGAGCAGAGCGCGATCGCGGCGCCGAGCGCGCACGCCATAACGGCGAGGAAGGCGAGGGGCGTTGCGACGACGTCGGTCGTAGCTCGTAGCGCGGCGCTTACGGAGCGTTCGGAGTCGCGAATAGCGGCGTATTGCGCGAGATAGACGGCGGCGCAAGTTAGCGCAAGGGTAGCGAGCGCTAGTATTCCAAAGACGACGTTCGGATTCGTCGGGGCGCCGCAGAGCGCGTAGAGTCCCAGCGAGCATATCGTAGCGACGAGAATCGCGGCGAGAACGATTAGAGCGCGCGATAATCGCGCAAAGGTCGTCCATGCGAGTAGCGCGGCGCCGACGAGGAACGCGATAGCGATCGGAACGCACGCGTTCATGGCGAAGGCTAGGTCGGCGTTCTGTAAGGGGATCGCGCCGGTTGGAGTTGCGTCGAGACCGGGAAATTCGTCGCAGAATTCGTTCACAATGGCGTCGACGGCGTCGACTAGCGGTCGTGCGTCGTCGCGCGTTGGGTCAATTTGCGCCGTCGCTTGACATACGGCGAGCGCGCCGTCCTTGGCGATTAGGAATTTTGCGGTTTGAAACGCTTGCGGCTCGCGTGCTTCGACGCCGTCGGGAACGGGCCGCGCGATATTCTCGTGCGTTGGATTCGGTAGTCGCATAACGTCGTCGAACGCTTTTGCGAACGCGAATCGCGCGTCGACGTCTTGCGATTGCGCGAGTTGCGCGACGATCGTTTTGAGTTCGAGCGGCTTGGAATCGTTGCGCGCAAGCTTGGCGGCGACGACGGCGAGTTGCGCGGCGGCTTGGAGTTCGTCCGCCGAAAGGAATCGCGCGGGCTCCCGCTCGTACTCGTCGTATTGAAACCCGAAAAGTTTCGGCTCGAGGAGTTCGCAGGCTTCGATTTTAGCGTAGAGCGCGTCGAGCGCCTCTTGCGAGATCGTCTCGCCCGACTGCGGCTCGACGACGAATAGAACGTCGCGGCCGGCGTCGTTTTCCGGACCGTCGATTTGTACGGCGTATCTTTCGAGCAGGGATCGCTCGCCGACGGGATCGAAGGCGTTCGGTCGCAAAGTCGTCGAGCTCACAATAAAGACGACGGCGACGGCGACGGCGGATAGAATTGCGACGAGCGTCGGCGCGGTCGCGCGAATAGCGACGCGCGTAATCGCGCTTGCGAAGAGCGTCGCGGGCGCTTTGCCCTGCGTTTCGTGGGCGTTTGTCGTTGTGTTGTTCATGATTATCGCCATGTTAGGAACGCGCGTTTGGACGATCTTGTTCGGCGTCTGGCGCGATTGATTGTTTCGCGCGTTTCCGGAGCGTTCAGGTCGGCGGAAAGATCGCGTTGCAATTTAAGTTTTTCCTTTTGAATCGCCGCGAGTTCGCGAATTGAATCGCAAACGACCTTTCCTATTAAACAGTTGAAAGGAAAAATTTCCGAAAACTTCGGAACAAGCCTATCGACGATTGGCGACGTAGGGTCGACCCTCTTGCGGCTTTGATTTTCACGACGGGGCTTCTTGCTCGGTCATGTTCATAACGTTTCCTAAGAAGTTATGAAACAAAGCGTTCTATTGTTAGTCGTCGCGCGCCGTTTCGTATTTTTCCTTTCCGGAGTCCCAGTTGCGAAAATGCTCGACATATTTTTTTTCATAGTCGGGCACGTAACGTTCGAGCGCCTGTTTGAGGGGCGCTTTCTTCTGACGTTTGTACGCGTCCTGGCGCGTGACGTCGGCTTGCTCTTCCGGTCGTAGCGAACGCAGGTAGTTCGCAAGAACGACGTGCGTGTCGTGCGAATAGTGGATCATGAAATGGACCCAGGACCATGCCTCGCGATATTCGCGAGAACGCATCTGATCGACGCGCGTGAGCTTTTCCAGCCGCGAGAGGGACGGCGGCGAGCTGAATAGTCCGCTCGCTTTCGCCTCGACGTCCTTCAAATACGGATTCCGAAATCCCCTTTCCCCAGGAGGCGTTTCGAAGTACTTGGCAAGTCCTTCGTCGATCCAGATCGGAACGTGCTTCAGGGACGCGTTAAGGTACGCGTGCGTCATTTCATGACGGATATTGACGATCATGTTGCCGTCGCGTTGAACCATGAGAACGCCGGGTCCGGAGTCCTTAACGTAAAGCGCGGGACGATCGAGGGGCGCGCCGGGAAAGACCGCGCGAATGAAGTCTGTGTACGATTGCGTGTCGCGGAAGAGGCACAGCTCGATCGGTTCCGTCGATTTCGGAATATTGAGGTACCCAACGAGATCAAGTTGCAATTGCGTTATTTCTGCCTGAAGTCCCCCGATCTCGTCGAGCGGAAAGTTCGATTCGCAGACGACCATGCCGAGAATAACGCAGTAGGGTAGGCGATCGGAATATCGGGGCGCGAGCGCGTCCTGCGGCGGAGTCGCGCGCTCTTCAGCGAGCCTTGCGTGCTCGCCGCGATCGACCGAACCCGCGCGTTTGATCGTTTCCAGATCGTCGTCGGAGAGCGTTCGGGTCGGTTCGTCGAAGAATTTTGGGAGCGGGATCGAGGGGAGCGAGGGCTTTGGAATCGGCAAGACGAAGTCGAACGCGTCGACCCGCGCCGCCGTCGTCGCTAGAATTGCGAGAATCGCCGCCGTTATTGCCTGCGCGCGAATCCCTTCGCGCAATCGTTCCAGTAAATCTTTCACCGAATCTTCTCCGTTTGTCTCCGCGCTAAGCGCGTTCCTTCAATTGGGAACCCCGCGTTCCCGATTCGATCGTACCCTATTTTGAACGATTGCGCAAGGCGTCTTTTGCCATTAACGACGCTACCGCTAGCGTAAAAAACGTCTTTCTGCCATATGTTCCCTCTCGCCCTCTTGCGCACGTTCTCTTTGTCGCGATAATATCTGCGTCGATATTAACGGCTATCACCCCCCCAAGGAGAACCCTCGCTATGGCTTTCGACTTCAAAAAGGAATACAAGGAATTCTACGCGCCCACGAAAAAGCCCGGGATTATTACCGCGCCGCGCATGAAATACGTCGCCGCGCGCGGTCAGGGCGATCCGAACGAAAAGGACGGCGCCTATCAACGCGCGATTAACGTTCTCTACGGCGTCGCCTATACGGTCAAAATGAGTAAAATGGGGAATTACAAAATCGCCGGCTACTTCGATTACGTCGTGCCGCCCCTAGAGGGCTTCTGGCGCGCGAATACGCCCGACGGACTCTTTACCGGCGATAAGAGCGCGCTCGCATGGATTTCCTGCATTCGGCTACCCGATTTTGTAACGGAAGACGTCTTTCGTTGGGCGGTCGAAGAAGCGACGCGTAAGAAGAAAGCCGATTTCTCCCAGGCGGAGTTTCTGACCGTCGAGGAAGGACTCTGCGTGCAATGCATGCACGTCGGATCCTACGACGCCGAGCCCGAGACGATCGCCGTTATGCGGGATTACGCTGAAAGTTTGGGCTATGAGTTCGATCTGAGCGACGAACGTCGTCATCACGAGATTTATTTGAGCGATCCGAGACGCGTTGCAACGGAGAAATTGAAGACGGTTGTAAGACTGCCAATTAGGGAGGCGTAGCGCATTGACGTCCAAGTCGCGTAATACGATAGAAACGTTAACGAGCCGCAATATTGGGAAGAGTTTTTAATTAGGTCTAGTAATAAAGGAGTAGACGTCGATGGAATTAAAAGAACGATATATCGCCGCCGCAGGGCGTTATGACAAAAGCGAGAAGTTGTGCCGCCGGTGCGGACGCAGCGGCGTACTGCTCCCCCCAATTAGCCTCGGTTTCTGGAAGAATTTCGGGGACGCCGCGCCCTACGAGCGCAGTCGCGCCATAGCGCGGTACGCGTTCGATCACGGCGTCGTCCATTTCGATCTCGCTAATAATTACGGTCCCCCTTACGGGACTGGCGAAGAGACGTTCGGTCGACTTATGGACGACGATTTTCGTCCGTACCGGGACGAACTCTTTATCGCCACCAAAGCGGGCTACGACATGTGGCCGGGCCCCTACGGCAATTGGGGTTCGAGAAAATATCTTATGTCCAGTCTTGATCAGAGCTTGCGTCGTATGCGTCTCGACTACGTCGATTTGTTCTATAGCCATCGCTACGATCCCGAAACGCCCCTTGAAGAAACGCTCCAGGCGCTCGTCGACGTCGTTCG
>CADCOO010000092.1 GCA_902803085.1 uncultured Planctomycetota bacterium | reverse complement strand
TTCAAACCCGCGTTCCGCCTTATGACGGAAGCGGAGTACGAATACTGCGCTCGCGCAGGCAGCGCTTCGATTTTTCCTTGGGGAGACAACGTCCCCATCCAGAATTCTCCCGGCTGAATGAGCTGGAATCGTTCCTTAAAGTTGTTCTTCCAATAAGCGTTGAACATATCGGCGTTCCTCTTCCTGCTAAAGCGTTATTAAAGCCCGGCGATCGCGCCAAACTGCGCCTTGAGCGCCACGTACAAATCGCGATAAATCCCAAACGCGGCGGCGTACCGTTTCGACGTTTCCGCATTCGGCTGTAACTCGGAAACGCGCGAAATCGCTACGTCGCACGCTTCCACTATATTCCCGTAAGCCCCGCCGACCGCCGCGAGAAGCGCGACGCAACACGGGCAACCGGGCGCAACTTTTGGCCTCACGCGGGCGTCCCAACCCGCCTTGGTGAAGGCCAAACGCGCCTCTATGCGATGATCGCGACATTCCGCTGAAATAGATTGATCAGTTTTTCAGTTGGACCAAAAATCACGATGTGCGTTTGCGGCGTCGGTTGATAGGGAAGGATGGGCGGCATAATATCCGCCTCATCACTGAAGGAATGTTTGATGGAAATTACGCTAGGAAGTCAGGGCTTATTGTTGGAACCCCTCGGGCACGTCGAAGCATATTCTGAAACCAAGGTAATCGCTACGGAAATTCGCGGCGCGACGAACTCGATGCGCCAAGCGGCTTGCGGCCGGACCGCCGCACCACGCGCCGCCTTTGCAAACGTAGAGCGTGTTGCAGTTATTCATCTCTTCGTCATTGGGATCGCGTCGCGGATCGATCACGATTTCTCCGTTGTAATCCTCTCCCAATCCATAATCGGGCTTATAGACGTCGGCAACCATCTCCGCAACGTTACCGACAACGTCGTACAAACCGTAGTTATTCGGTTCAAAGGCGCCGACCGGCGACGTAAAAAGGTAAAACGGCTTCCGACTACCTGCTTGCGCCATGGGATTAAATTGGAAATACCGCACCCAGTCGTAATTCGCCAGAATTCTGAGCGCCTCGTCGGCGACGTTGGCGTACCTGATCGCGCTTTCTAAGTCGTCGCCCCAAGGGTAAATATAAAAGGAGCCGCCGCGTGAAAAACACTCGTTTTCCGCTTCCGTTGGTAATCGGAACGTAGGTCTGAACCCCAAAAAAGGTTCATAGAATGGACCAAAAGTTTCATTGTACCATGCCAGATAGGCTGAAGCGTCCATTCGAGTAACGCATACGAGGGGATGATCCTCTTGTTGACGATAAAACGCCGTATGTCCGAAACAATCATACGTCCACTGCACGTTGTGCCAGAACAATCCGCTTCGTTCCGCAAAGCCGTAATATAAGCCGTTTACGATCGCGAGATGATTATCGATCTGGAGAACGTTGCCGCCGCCGTTCCAATACTGATCATTAGCAAGCTCGTCCCCCACGCGCTGTCCCCAGCCCCAAGCGCCGTTGTGCAACCTATCCGTTTCGGCGGTCGTCCTGTATCCCGTTGCATCGACAAAGCGTCGAAAATCGTAGACGGTCGTTAAAAAACGATCTACATAAAATGGACGCGTTATACTGACGGAATGGTAGAGCTCGTCTTGCCGCCAAGCGGGATTCGGGCGCGCGTTATACGGCCAATTCTCCCATAGTGTTTCTTGCCACTTGGGAACGCCCATAAAAAATTGGCACGGCTCTATCCGTTGAAATCGCTCAACTTTGTCCAAATACTGCCAATAAAGAGGAATCATTGAGTTTTCCCTCTCCCTTTCTAAAGCCCGGCGATCGCGCCAAATTGCGCCTTGAGCGCGACGTACAGATCGCGATAAATCGGAAACGCGGCGTCGTAGCGTTTGGCCGTCTCCACGTTCGGCTGGAGCTCGGAAACCCGCGAAATCGTCGCGTCGCACGCCCCCACAATATTGCCGTACGCGCCGCCCCCGACCGCCGCCAAAAGCGCGACGCCGAACGCCGGTCCTTCCTCGGAATTCAACGTCGAGACGTCGCAATTAAAGACGTCCGCCTGAATCTGGCGCCAGAAGGGACTCTTCGCCCCGCCGCCGGACGCGCGAATTTCGTTCACCGGCACGCCCATGCCGCGGAAAATATCGATCGCCTCGCGCAACGAGTAGCACACCCCTTCCATAATCGCGCGCGCCATATGCCCGCGACCGTGCGCGAGCGTCAGCCCAATAAAGCACCCGCGTGCGTTCGGATCCGCGTGCGGCGTCCGCTCGCCGCTCAAATACGGTAGGAAGAAGAGCCCGTCCGCGAGCGTTGGCGTTTGCCGCGCTTCCTCGACGAGCATATCGTAGACGTCGCGACCTTCCGCCTTCGCCTGACGATGCAGTTCGCCGCACAACGCGTTCCGGAACCATTGCAACGAGCCCGCCGCAGAAAGCGTGACGCCCATCATGTGCCAACGTCCGCGCACCGCGTGGCAGAAGGTGTGAACGCGTCCCTTCGGATCGACCTTAACCTCGTCCGAATGAACGAACGCGACCCCGCTCGTGCCGAGCGACGTCGAAAGCGCGCCGGGACGGCAGATTCCGTTCCCAATCGCGCCCGCCGCGCAGTCCCCCGCGCCCCCGACCACAAGACAGTCCGTCGTAAGCCCCAACGCGTCCGCAGCCTCTTGCGTCAGTTTGCCCGTTACGTCTTCAGACTCGTAAACGGTCGGCAAT
>CADCOO010000091.1 GCA_902803085.1 uncultured Planctomycetota bacterium | reverse complement strand
TCTCGACGACGGCGGCGACGCCGGGGTTCTTGGAGTCAAACTCTTCCTTCGATTCGCAGGGCCCAACCGACAGTTCGGTTTGGAGCGACGCGTTAAAGTCGACGCGTTTAACGAGCGCGCGATCGGGACGATCGGGGTCTTTATACGTCAGGTAGAGAGCGCCGTCGCGTATTTCGGCTTCGTCGCGCACAATGAAGCGGCGCTCGATCGTCGCGGCTTTCTCTTTCTTAGCGGTAAAAACGTCTTCGATCACAAGGGAACCGTCGGGATACAGCGTCGCCGTGCGCGTCGCCGATTCAAGTTCGTCGCTGTAGACGGGCGTTAGATCAATAACGGCGGTCGAGGGCTCGCCGGACGCGCCGATTTTTGTTTCTACAAAGGACGTCGTTCCGTCCACGCGTTGCATCGCGCCGTTTACGGTCGGAACGCTGTGACCGTAGTTGTTATAGCGCAAAATCTTCCAGCGATCGGAATCCTGCTCGTCGGACCACAGATTCATACCGCGCGATTCAATCTGATTGTAATTCTCCGGGCCCAATTCGAGGACCCAGCGAACCCCGCGATCGTCGTAGACGAACCCGCCCTCGTCCATATGTCCGTGCGGGGAATTAGGCGCGCCGCACTTAACGCCGAGATACGCGCCGGCCGCGTCCCAGGTCGTGCGAAAGAGCGCGACGCAGCATCGCTTGTCCCCTATTCCAACGTACCCCATGCTATTAGGGGACGTTAGTTTTGATAAATCAGCTCCGACGTCGACGCCCCATAAGAGCGCGCAGACGCCGAGTCGATAACTGCAAAGGTGGTCCATCGGGAGCGAATCGGGTCGGACGTCGTCGTCGTCGCGCGCAATCTTCAGAGCGGAAATTAACGCAAAGCGCTCGTTCCACATTAGTTCGGGCTTATTGAGTTTGCGCGCGAACCAGAACGCGGTCGCTTCGAAGAAGTGTCCGCCGGTAGAATCGGGATAATTAAATGCGGCGCCGGTCGTTCCGAAGACGTGTTCGAAGTAGTCGATCGTTTGTAGGAATCCAGGCGCGTCGGAACGACCGAAGTCGGTTCCAAACGAGTTGGTTAGCGCTTCGAGCAGCAGCGTGTTAAAACTCGTGCCGTACGCCCAGTATCCGGGTCCTTCGGTATAGTTTCCGTCGGGCGCGTACGAGGCCATGCTCCATGTAACGCCGTTGACGGCGTCGAGAATAGCGTCGATCGCGAGCTCGCGTCTTTCGGCGTCAAGATCGTCGACAATAGCGAGCGCGCCGTACAGCGTTCCGCACCAACAGACTTGATTCCAGTTGGCGTTATTCTTTTTCCACCAACCGTTTTTCAGCTTGAGGGTCTGCAAAACGCCTTTTTCCCAGATCGCGTCTCGAATGCGTTCGCGCGCTTGGTCCGAGAGCGCGTCGTAGCATGAGTCGTAAGCGATCGCCAAAGCGGTCGTCATTTCGGCGACGTCGAGAAAGTGAGTCGGATTCCAATCGTCAAAGTCTGCGGCGGCGAGCGCTTCTCGTTCAACGCGCTCCGCGTAACGTCGGTCGCCGGTATAGCGGTATAGAAAAGACCATCTAAAGATACGTCCCAACGCCTCTTGCGAAACCATGAGCAGACGCACGCCTTCCAAGACTCTTTCGACCGGCTTGGCGCCGAGCTGGCGATCCGCGCGATTAACGAGGGAATCGTAATAGAGCCGCCAGGATTCGTCGTTGGCGATTCTATCGCGCGCGCCGTCGACCGCCTTGGACGTCAGCAGTAGGCGCGGACGATCCGGCAAGGAGGCGCAACCGCGGACAATCTGGTCGCGTTCAACTTGCGTAAATCCTTCGCGCGCGGGCGTATGCGGATACGCCTCTTGACCTTCGGCTAAGACGAGCGAAGCCGACGCGATAAGAAACGTTAGGAACGTCGTAAAGAATCGGCGCAACCGAGTCGCCGTATAAAGTCGTCGTGAAATAGTCATATCGCGTCCTCGCAATTACTTTTGTTTCCGCGTTTACCAAGCGCGCTTCGATTAGGTCGCGCCGCTCAGAAAAGGCAAGGAAGTCGACCGGCGCCATTCAATTATAGGTCGCGAACCGTTAGATCGTTACTTGCCGCCGCCGTCGCGCGCTCTCGGTTCGCCGAAGAAGGTCGCCGCTGGAATTGCAATCTCTCTAAATCGCGGCGCCGAAATCTCATAGGTTCCCCAGCGCGGCGAGACGAGTCGCGCCTCGCGCAGATAGCTCTTAACGGGCACGACGAAGAACGCGTAGTATGCGCCGCGATAGAAGAAGAGTCTTTCGCGCGCGTCGGGCATTTTCTTACCGACGGCGCGGTATGCGAAAACGAACGCGGAGCGATCGCGATATTCGCGCCCCTCGACGGAGAGAATGTCTTCCCATTTGAGGAGTCCTATGAGATCGTCGCGGGTCGTCCAATTTTTCCAATACTTAGCGGCGCGTCGTCCTCCGGGAAAGAGTCGTCCTTTGACGTCGACGATCCAATTTCGTCCTTCGGCGTCGGCGACGATATCGTCGAAATTCTTGAGGGTCGCGCCGTCTTGCATGAGAAAGCGGCGCTCTTGACGATTCGATAGGAACGGACGACCGATCGAACGCAGATAGCGTTCAAAGGCGATTTCATAGAGATTCTTTTCCACGGAAGTCGTTCGTTCCTATCACGTTACGTTAGACAATCGACGCGCAACGAGAAAGGTTGCGCGTCGATTAATTCGCAAGCGCGCGACGTTGCGCGCGAACTTAGTTCAAGATTAACGAGCGGGCAACTTTTCAAAGGGCTGCGGCTCGCCGCGAATAATCGTCGCTTTGATAATCTTATCGGGCGCGACGTCCGATTCTTTTTCGGGATCGATGCGTTGGATTTCCGAGAGGACGTCCATGCCTTCGACAACGCGTCCGAAGACGGTGTGCTGACCGTCGAGGAACCCTGTCGGCACGAAGGTCAGGAAGAACTGCGAGCCGCCCGTATTCAAGCCGGCGTGCGCCATGGAGAGGGATCCGCGGAAGTGATGGCGATAGTTCGGCTGATGGCATTCGCACTTAATGCAGTATCCGGGCCCTCCGGTTCCCGTGCCGGTCGGGTCGCCGCCCTGCGCCATGAAGTACGGCAGAACGCGGTGGAAGGGCACGTCGGTATAGAATCCCTTCTTAACGAGTTCGAGGAAGTTGTTCGTCGCGATCGGCGCTTCGTTGAGGAAGAGCTCGACGGTAATATTGCCCTTGGTGGTCTCGAGGAGAACGCGCGGGAGATTGTCGGCGGCGGCTTCTTTTTCGCGAATAGCCTTTTCTTCTTCCCACAATTTCAGGTAGTCTGGCATGACGTACTTGAGGTTCTGCTCGAGGCGCATTTTATTATCTTGGTCGACTTTGGCGAAGGCTTTGCGCTCGTCCGCC
>CADCOO010000090.1 GCA_902803085.1 uncultured Planctomycetota bacterium | reverse complement strand
TTTATCGACTGCGTTAATCTTGACGGCTGGACGTGCGATTTTCTTTGCGCGCGACGATTCGGCTTTGAAGACGGCGCGAATAGTCGACTTGGCGTCGGACCGATTGAAGCGTATCACAATCTCGGCGCGGAACGCGGATTGGAAGAAGCGCTCGCCGTAACGCGCGCGCATTTGGGAGAGAATTTCGAACGGAACGGCTTCGGCTGGGTTACCGTCTGTTGGGAATTGTCGCTCGTCAACGAACTTAAGCCGGACGTTACCAATTCCCTAACCGCGTGGCTCAAGGAGACGCGGCGCGAATTTCCCGATCTCATGGTTCCGCTTATGAGCGAATTTGGCGAAGCGTGGCGGCGAGAGCATAAGGACAACGGTTCGCTTTCTTATCGATTTGTCCAGCGTGGCACGGGCGTCGAAGGGGCGCGTTCGGAGCCGAATCTTGAAATCGATTGGAGAATGAATCGGCTCTTCAGATTGGCGCTTCTGCGCGACTGCGACAGTCCCGAAAAGGAGCCGCTCGTTCTCGATTTCACGCGATACGACCTGCCGGCGAAAGAGCCCGGCGACTCGTCCTTTGAAAAACCGCAACGCAATTGGAGCCTCATTAATCGCATTAACCAGAAGCGACGTCGACCCGAAGACCAGTCGATACCCTTCTCGCAACTTTCCGCCGACGAGCAAGAGTTGATTAAGACCGAAGCGCCCGATCTCTTTTCGCGTTGACCGCCCTCATTGCTTGCGTACGATCGCCGCAATTTCGTATAGCCACGACTCGATAATGTAGGGCAGGTTCGCGTTGAGGTCGATCTGTTCGAGCGCGGTTAGGGTTCGCTCGGCGCATTTAATCGCGGTTTCCTCTTGAAATCCATTGTTGCGCGCCTTGTCGGCGAGCGCCGCGAGGTCGCGATCGACGCGCGCGTTCGTTGCGAAAATCGCGCGATAGAACGCGAGCGCCGAACGCAGTACGTTTTGCAGTCTGGGACGACGTACGATCGCTTCTTTGGAGACTTTGTCGACGTGCTCGATTACCTGTTTGGCGAGTTCGACCGCTTCGATTCGCCGATTGGCGAGCGCGTTGACGAGCGAACGTTGGAAGAGCGTGAAATCGGAGTCGAGCGCGCGGTAGGCCTCGGTCATTGAGCCGTTGGCGTATCGCGCGACCTGCTCCGCGATTTCCTGCGACTCGACCTTCTTCTGGCGCATAAGAAGGTCGGCGACCTGCGTCTGAGCGAGGGGCGCGAATCGGAAAATTTGACAGCGCGACCGAATCGTGGGGAGCTGTTTCGTCGCGCTCGTGCCGATTAAGACGATAATCGTGTGTTCCGGCGGTTCTTCGAGCGTCTTGAGGAGCGCGTTGGCGCCTTCCTGATTGAAGTAGTCGGCGTCGTCGATGACCGCAACCTTGCGACCGCCCAAAAACGCCGTCTGGTTGAGCTCGAAACACAGACCCGACTGCATGCGGTCGTCCGGATCGCCGACGAGGAGACTGACGGGCAGCAAGGAGCGTTCGGCGGGCTTGCAGACGTAATGGAAGTCGGGGTGATTGGGCATAACGACCGTCTCGGACTCGTCGTGCAGATTGAACTGTCGGCATGATTCGCATTCTTCGCACGGTACGAATCGCTCGAGTTCCTCCGCGTCGGAGAGATTTTCGTCGCGTTCGTCCGGGGCGACGACGAGTCCTTCGCCGATTTTGGCAAAATGCCGTCTGCAGAGCAACGTCTTAGCGAGCGCGAACGCAAAGGTTCGCTTGCCGACCCCCGAGGGACCGACGAAAAGAAAACTGCCGCCCAGCCGCCCTCTGCGATTAGCGCGCGCAAACTGCACCGCCAATTCGTCGCATCCTAGAATACCCATCCAACTCATAACGTTTGCCCCATTTTTCTAATGACTGCGCGCGAAACCCGACTCGCTCGCCCCCTACTAGAGTAATTCCTTTTGCTCGGATTTCAAGCCTCTTGCGCGCATATTCGCCGACTCTGGCAAAACTTCTCGCAGCCCGCGATCAATTTTGCTTATTTTCTTGAAAGCGCGGCGTCCTTCTGATATAATGGCGGAGCGCGCTCGTTGAGAACGCGCTTGTAACCGAACGCAAGCGATTCGAATCCTAAGGAGATTGCCATGAAGTCAAGTCGTCGCGAATTTATTAACGCCGCTACCGGCGCCGGTCTCTCCGCGCTCTTTCTCACGATGGGCGACAATGAAACGCCCCGCAATAGCGCCCAGGCGAGCCCCGTCGCGCCCGATCCGAACGACCCCAACGACCCCAACGCCATTACCGATCCGGACCATGAAATCGGCAAGCCGTACGTCGGATGGCGCGAGGGCGAGCTCGATTTGAACTTTATCTCGACCGGCGTCGGCGAAAACATGTTCTACATTTTCCCCGACGGAACCACGATGCTACTCGACGCCGGCGACTGGACGATCTATCGGGACGGCAATCACACGCCGGCCGTTCCGAACGATTCGCGACGTCCCGGCGAGTGGATCGCGCGCTATATTTCGCGCGCCAAGCCTGGGATTGAAACGATCGATTACGTTATGGCGTCGCATTTCCATTCGGACCACACGGGCGAGAAGGACGCCGGACTTCGCATGAAGGGTCTCGACGGGGACGCGGACTATATGATTAGCGGCATATCGCACGTCGGCGAATTCTATCGCTTTGACACGGCGTTCGATCGCGGGTATCCGACGTACGATCAGCCGACGACCTGGGCGCCGGAAGAGCGCGAGAATCTGGTTAAATACTGGGAATACGCTGAAAAGACGCAGGACCTGAAGCGCGAAGAGTTTATCGTCGGGGCGCTTGATCAGATTAAGATGAAGCGCGATCCTGACAAGTACGATTTTCATATTCGCAATCTTTCGCGCAACGGGGTCGTCTGGGGCGGCGAGGGCAAGGGGAACGTCGACTACTTCGCGCTAAACCCGGAGAATAAATCGCAGACGAACGAGAACACGCGCAGCATATCGCTCGTTATGAATTACGGCGCGTTCCGCTTCTATACGGGCGGCGACGCGTCTGGCGCGCTTAAGGACGCCGAAGGTCGCGACGCCGATTTCGAGGGCGCGATCGGGCGCGCTTGCGGCCCGGTCGACGTGTGCAAGGCGAACCATCATTCTTTCCGCGACGCGATGCGCAAAAGCTTTATCAACGCGGTTCAGGCGCGCGCGTACGTCGTTTGCGTGTGGACGATGGCGCATCTTCAAGAGAGCACGGCGGCGGCGATGTGCGACGATACGGCGACGGGCTATCAGGGACCGCGTCTCATGTGTCCGACGCAAGTTCACTCGAATAACGCCGAAATGCTGAAAGATAAGCCGTGGCGCGGCCGACTGGTCGAACGGGGCGGGCACGTCGTCGTTAAGGCGTACGACGGCGGCGCGCGGTATAAGATCTACTATCTAACGCACGACGACGAGAGCATGAAGGTTGAGCTCGTTTTCGGCCCCTTTGAATCGAAGAGCGGAACTGATCGCGCTTAACTTGTTTGATATTAGGAGTTATGCTGTAATGAATCGACGAGATTTTATGCAACGAGCGACGACTCTTGGCGTCGCGGCGTCCCTTGGCGGCGCTTGCGAGCCGGTTCTTTTCGCGAAGACGGTCGCGCCCGATCCGAACGATCCCAACGACCCGAACGCGATTACCGATCCGGATCATGAAATCGGCAAACCCTACGTCGGCTGGAAGGAAGGCGAGCTCGATCTGCACTTCATTTCAACCGGCGTCGGCGAAAACGCGTTCCATATCTTTCCCGACGGCACGACGATGCTCCTCGACGCCGGCGACTGGAATATCCAGGCGTACAAAGACGGCGTTCCGATCGTGCCGAACGATTCGCGTCGACCCGGCGAGTGGATCGCGCGCTATATTTCGCGCGTTAAGCCCGGACTCGAGACGATCGACTACGTCATGGCGTCGCATTTCCACACGGATCACATTGGGGACGGGGGCGCCGGTCTTCGCAAAAAGGGTCTCGCCGGGGACGCGGACTATATGATCAGCGGCATATCGCACGTCGGCGAATACTATAAGTACGGCGTCGCGTTCGATCGTGGTTATCCGACGTACGACCAGCCGACGACTTGGGCGCCGAAAGAGCGTGAGAACCTCGTTAAATTCTGGAATTACGCGGAGAAGGAGCTTGGGCTTAAACGCGAGGAGTTTATCGT
>CADCOO010000089.1 GCA_902803085.1 uncultured Planctomycetota bacterium | reverse complement strand
CCGGCGTAGGGATTCGTTTTCTTGTCTTCGCTCATCGTCTATGCTCCTTATTAATGTTAGTCGCGCTTTTTCGCGCCGTCTCCTAGGCGTCGACGTTCGCGCGTTGCGTCTTTGTCGGCTAATTGTACAGAAAACTTTATGGGGCGCAAGTCGGCGATTGGGGAGCGCTCTAAAAAAACGCCCGATGGGACGCTTGTTCCCACCGGGCTTATTTGCGCGCTAGCGAGCTAGCTTGTTACGCGTTACAGATAGAGGACGATCCCTCCGGAAGAAGAAGCTCCTCCGCCAAGAGTTTTCACAGCGTTGATCGTCTTCATAACAGATTCTCGGAGTTCTTCGAGGTGAGCGCGTCCGAACGCGTCGACTTTCCCGTTGGAGCTCTTGAATTCGACTTTGTCGGCGGGCGCGTCGAGAATCGAATTGAGCGCGGTGAGGAAAGAGCGCAGTTGCATTCTAGCGAGCGCTTCGACGTCGGCGGAACCTGCGGCGGTACTCTCGGAGGTCGCGAAGTCGAGGAGGTTGGTCAGATAGAGGCGTTGTAGCGCGCGCCGCGGCGAGGTAATGGTAATCGTCGCTTTGCCTTCTTCGCTCTTAACGGCGTTGGAGGCGTCGAGGATTTCTTTAAAGATCGCGTTGGTTAGCGTTTCGATCATTTCGGCGCTCGTATAGACGTCGGCGCCCTCGTCGGCGCGGAGTTCGTCGTCCGCGAGTCGCGCGAGCGTGCGACTGCTTAGGAGCTGCGACAGAATCGTGCGCTCCCACGCCAGAATATTCGAGTGAACGTCGTAATCGTAGCGATTTGGAATCGAGGAGCCCCAATGGTTCCAACGATTAGGCGCGAGGTAATTGTAGATTTCGCCCGGAACTTTAAAGCTATTGACGCCGAAGCATTCTTCCGCGAGGAACGCCATAGCGTCGCGTTGATCCTGCGCCGGAATGACTTCGAACGGCTTGCGTCCGTTTTCGTCGCCTTTGTAGTCGCGATTGACCTTAATGCCGCCGATATAATTCGCGGCGAAGACCATGCCGCTAACCTTCCAGTTGCACAGCATATTGAATCGCGCGCGGAGACGATTGTAGCTTTCGCCGTCTTTAACGATGTGATCGTTCAGACCGGGGAGCAGCTGATCGATGAGTTGCGCGCGAACCTTCGCGTATTCGAGCGGACTAGAGCCGAGATCCCAGATATTAACGTAGGGATTGACGGTTGAGCCGTAGCAGTCTTCGTCGGTCGCAAACTTAAATTGCGGCAGGGACTGTTTCGACGCGATCTTCTTGAGATCGTCGAGTTCGGCGTCGGTCGATTTGCCGAAGGAGCGATAGCCGTACTCGATCGCCCATTCGTCGTATTCGCCGAGGCGGTAGGAGTAGTAGTCGCCCTGTTGACGACCCTTCGGCATAATATTGACAGGCGTGTAGTCCATAACGGAGCCGACGAACCCGTGTTCCGTCCACTTGGAGGCGTCGTTGATTTCGTCGAGCGTATGGAGAGCGCTCTGAATGAAGTTATGGCGCAGACCGAGGGTGTGGCCGACTTCGTGCGTGATCGTCTGGCGCAGACCTTGTTCGATCATCTTTTCGCGTTCTTTTTCAAGTCGCTTCTTATTCTCTTCGCGCGCTTTGTCGGCGTCGGCTTTTTCTTTGGACTTCTTTTCTTCTTCGTCCTTCTTAGCCTTTTCTTCTTCAGCTTTCTTAGCGGCTTCAGCGGCCTTAGCGGCAGCTTCTTCCTTTTCCTTAGCTATTTCAGCGCGAAGTTCTTCGAGTTTCTTAGCGGTATCGTCGGCGACTTGCTTCGCGGCGTCGGCGGTCGCTTTCGCGTCCTCGACCTTCTTGGCGAGTTCTTCGTTGTCGGCGGCTTTACTTGCTTCTTCCGCAGCTTTGGCGGCGGCTTCGGCGGCCTTCTGAGCGGCTTCGGCGGCTTTGTCGGCGATGACGCGCAAGGATTCCTCTTCCTCCGCTTTCGCTTGCGCTCTGGCTTCCGATTCAGCTTGAGCTTTCGCTTCAGCTTCGGCTTGAGCTTGAGCGTCGGCTTCAGCTTGCGCTTTCGCCGCGTCGTCGTCTTGCGTCGAAACGCCGTTGAGCGCGTCCGCGTCCGCGTCGCTTAGCGGCTCGTAGCTGGGATCGCTTACCGACATGATATCGAAGAAGGTGTTCGCGAGCCCGAACTGCTGCGAGTAATAGAGCTCTTTATTAATGCTGCAGGCGCAATGAGACGTATGGTAATCGAATTTCTCTTGCTCTTTCGGATCGAGCAGGGTTTCCGGCATGCGGAATTTCTCAACGAGCTGATCGGAGGTGTATAGTTCAAACGAACGCGTCCAACTGCTGAAGAAGCAGGTCGAGAAGACGATGTCGGCGTCGAGAATTTCGCCCGTCATCGGGTTGACGCGGCTCGGGCCGATCGCGAACCCCGTGTCGGTCGCGCTCCAGCGAATCGTGCTGTAGTTAATGTCTTCTGCGTCCCATTCGTCGTTCTCTTCCTGCTGACGAACTTCGATCGCGTTGTAGAAGCCGGCTTTTTCGAACGCTTTGTTCCACTCGAGAACGGCGTCGCGCACGGTTTTGCGGTACTTATAGGGAGTCGCTTTGTCGAGCCAGTAGACGATCGGCTTTTCCGGGAGCGAGACGTCGGCGCTGGAAACGAGCTTTTTCAGATTGCGACGATTAATATAGCGGATAAAATTGTCGTCGTCGTTAATCTTACTGACGTCGCGTAGCGCGGTCATGAAGTATCCGACGCGCTCGTCGGCGTAACGCGGCTGGTAACCGGTGTCCTTGAGCTGGCTAATCGAATAGTGAACGTTGACTGAGACGCCGCGCGTGTCGATAATCGTATCCGTCTCGCCGGATCCAGCGGAGTAGGTCGCCGCGACTTCGAGTTCAATATTGTCCTTGAGCGCCTTGACCTTTTCCCACGTAGAGCGATCATAAGCGAAGCTTCCGATTCCGAGCCGTACGAGCGTGTCGCTCATAAAGAGGTTCGTCATATCGACGACGTCGCCGCCGTTGGGACCGCGCGCGATGATCGGGAGGCTAAAGATAATGCTATCGGTAAAGGCGACGCGCAACGCTTCCGCGTCGGGTCCTTTATCGGACTTATAGCGGAAATTGCGGCGAATGATCTGGACGCGGTCTTCGACTTTCTTAAAGCGCCAAATCATGTCGTCGCCGTAGTCGATAGACTGCCCGCCGTAGAGGCTCGATTCGCCAATGCCGCGCGCGATGGAGATGACGATGATCCAGTCGGCGCCGTAGGCGGAACCGTCGAGTTCCCAGTAGATATTGTCCTTTTTACGGTACGTAGTAATCGGACCGCCGAGTTTGGTCGCTTCCGGCACGACTTTCTCGAAGGGCTGGATCTCTGCGCTTACAAGTTGCTCGTTGGAGATCGGGGCCGTTTCGACGGCGGCGGGTTCGCCCTTGTCCGGCGCGGGCATAGAGTCCTCGTCGGCGCGCGCGTTTAACGCGTATCCGGTCGCTAGGACAAGAGCGAGGATGAGTGAGTAACGTTTCATTGTTAAAATCGCCTTTCGTAATGTCAATAGTAGATCGAAGGGTGCTTCGACGTACGCCGCGCTCTACCGAGCGCCTGGCATGGGCGCGTTGCGCCGTTTATCTATCGTCGATATTTTAACTAAGGCTGCTTGTTTTAACAATACGCTAATTTGGAAATTGTGAAAAAGATAGTAAAAACAATGGTTGAACGGTAGAATAATCTGATTATAGCGATCGGATTGGTTGTGTCGAAAACTAACGCTCTAGGGGCTTGCTCGGCAAAGCGCCGGTTTCAACGAACGTTTGAACGATTTCCCGGTTATTATCGAGGAAATCCGAATCGGCAACCAGGGACGGGAGCGTTCGCCATTCGTACTCGGCGACTTCGGCGCTTTGTAGGCGAATTGCGTTTTCGTCGAATGAATCTGCCGCCGGTTCGGCGAGAAACCAGGTCAGCGGCTTGCCGCTCGGCGTGCGATTGCGCGCTATTTCTGCAACGATCGCGATCTCGAGCCCGACTTCCTCGCGAAATTCGCGCCGCGCCGCTTCCGACGCGCTTTCGCCCGGCTCGATATGACCGCCGGGAAAGCACAACGCGCCCGGCGCCGCAACTTTCAACGAACGGCGAATAACCAAAACTTCCAATTTATCGAGATCAATGACTTCGCCGACTCGAAGACGATACGGCGGACGCGCTAGAATCGCGATCGCGCCTCCTGCGAGGCGGACCGAACGGTCAAGAAGACGCCGGAGCGGCGCCGCAACGAGGAGCCCCGTCCCGACTCCGAGCGTATTCTGCACAATATCGATAATCTCGAACTTGCGTCCCGTCAGAATCTGGAGATACTCCGAACCAGAGCACCAGAGAAAGAGGATTCCGAACCAATAGTAGCTCGACGTTCGTTTGCGCGCCAGTCCAACGATTCCGCCGAGCGCGGCGAACGCGAGGAAGTGGACGACGTTAAAGAGTTGCGGCGGTACGATTTTCGTCGGAGGTTTGGGATGAAGGAGCATATACGCCATAAAGACGAAATAGAGTAATCCGCCGTAAACGCAGACCCTTCGAAACCGTTCGTACTTTGACATCGTTTCCTTCCCACAAACTCGGCGGCCCCGCGCCGCGCGCATACGCCCTATTATACGACCTGACGGTAAAAAGAAAACCCGCCTTGCGCGCAATTGGCAAAAAGGTTACTCTTAACGCGAAAATGAAAAAGCTTCGGCGCGAACGGATTTGCGTCAAAGTTTTGGACCTTCGAATAGATTAAGGATTCATCGGATACGTTATAAGAAGGAGCGCGGTATGCAGGGGTTCCTTAACTGCGCGGTTTCGGCGATCGTCGGCGCGGTCGCCGCAATCGGCGCGTCGTGGTTCATATCGGCGTCGGACGCGCAAAGGGAGCGCGACGGCGACGTCGAGAGGCAGGTCGTTAAGGCGAAGCGAATCGAGGTCGAATCGCTTGTCGTCGGCGATTCGATTCTGCTCGTCTCGCGCGAGAGAATGGAGCCGACTCTCGAGATACGCGACGGCGCAGTTTACGCGCAGCAGGGGGTCTACGCCGACCTTGTCGCCTCCAATCGAATGCTCGCGCAGAAGTTTCAGACGACTCCGGACGAGCCGTTGAGTCCGGACGCCGACGTCTCGGGCGAAATTGCAGTCGATCAGGAGGGAGGCGCCTATTTGGCGCTGCTAAGTCCCGGCAAGTCGCATGCTCTCACGATTGGATTCGACGCGAACGAGCGGGGCGGGATCGTTTCTCAGAACAATAAGGACAATTCTCGAGTCGCGCAGGCGGTCTTCGTTAAGCCGAGTCTCAAAGGCGGCAAAGTTGCGCCGGCGTCCGGCGTGAATCGCACGTCCGCGCCTGATCGACTGCCGCCGCCGCCCGCGAACGTTCCGACTCCCATGCCGTTGGAGCGACTCGACGACGAACTCGGCTTTTACGACTCCACCCTTGACGACGGCGTCGTTCGCCGCTAGGCCTCGCGCCATTTTTCTTTGTGGGGCGCCAATGACGTTAGAATTTCGAAGTTCGTTAATCTATTCGTTAACCGTCGCGCTACTCGGCGCGTTGGTTTCCGCCGCTTCTGCGCGCGCGTTCGACGGGGAATCGCTCCTCCAGCCGCGCGTCGCCGAAAGCTTGACGCCCTCGACCGACCCTCTCGACGCGAATTATCATTCGCCGATCTATCGTGGGGCGCTCGTTTCTGATTACGAGATAGCGCCGTACAAGAAGCGATTTACCGGTTATGGAATCGGTTCCTGGGCGAATCAGGAGGCGCAGGACGCGACCGCTAATCGTCCCGGCTTCGAGGTTGGGTCGTGGTTCGGCGGTTTCGGAACCGACTGGTCGCTCTTTCAGCACGGCTTGTGGGGCTACGGGGTTCAGGGCGGTCGCGTCAAAATCGATCCTCGGAGCGGCGGCAAGTACGAGTCGCGCATTAATTCTCTTTCTGGCAATCTTCACATTAGCATCTACGACGCGTTGTGGCGGTTCGACGTCATGTTTGGGATGGGTAAGAACTGGCATAAGCAGCATGAATTCTCTTGGGACGATACGAATAGCTTTACGACGACGCAATGGCTGGTCGGAACGGAATTCAGCGCGAAGTTCGACAAAGGATATACGCGAATCGAGCCGCTCGTGAACTTTCGCGTCTTGAATCTGAGCGAGCCGAAGAGCGCGGAACGTTACGTTGCGGCGACCTCGCGGGAAGCGCGGGAGTTTAACGACGCGTCCTATCGTCTGAAGGTTGGCTCGCGCTTCAGTTGGGAACACTCGATGGCGCTAGGAACCCTCCGTCCGTACCTGGCCGCGACCTGGTCCCACGAGTTCGGCAAACGAGAAATCTATACCGTCGGCGACGCGACCCCGTTTCCGATCGCGTTCCGCTACGGGCGCCATCGCATGCCGCGCGATCGCTTCGATCTCGGGGGCGGACTAGGCGCCGCGTTGCGAGATCAGCTTGACGTCTATCTGCAATATGACGTCGCGTTCGCGAAAGAATACGTCGACTACGCGTTTCTCGCAGGGTTTAATAAGAAGTTCTGATGCGGGAACGGACGCGACGCAATGGGATTTTGCGGCTCGTACCGAGTTGCGCCGACCAAACCGGTTTGAAGCGCGCTTGCGATCTTACCGCCGTTTTTCTTTATCATTCGGGCGGATTGGTTGG
>CADCOO010000088.1 GCA_902803085.1 uncultured Planctomycetota bacterium | reverse complement strand
GCGGTATATTCTTCGAGGGAGTTTTCACGGACCTGGATGCACGCGTAGCTGACAGGCGAATCGGCGGCCGCGCTGAACTGCCGTCTCACCGCGGGCGCGACCTTGATAACGTCGCCGGCGGCGAACTCGATCTTTTCGCCGTCGAGGACGGCGGTTCCCTTTCCAGAAAGGATGATATAGATTTCCTCATTCTTCTTGTGATAGTGGACGAAAGGAACCCCTGCGCCGGCCGGCAGGTTGTTGACGCTGATTTCCGCGCCAGTCAATCCCAGTACGTCGTGCAGTTCCGTCCTCGCATCCTGTTTGGCGCTCCACTTGCAGAAGTTGCTCATTTTGTCGTTTCTCCTTCTAGGGTTCTCAAATTGCTGTGCGACCGCCCAAAACAGGGATGTAAAAGACGATCGTTTTTATGGTCGCGACGCAAGGATTAACTGGTAATAGTCCGCGCGCCGCGGCAGGTTATTTAACGTCCAATTATAAGACGAGTCCGCCGATTTACAAGCTTTTTAATGAAGACGCGTTCAGTTCTCGATATGATTTAGCGCGAGAGCGCGCGTTCGCACGGACGCCGCTGCGGTAGAACGCTGCGTTTGAATCTTACGAAGTCAAACGTCGCGTCTTGTAACTTGCGAGAAGAGACGTTTGCTAGAAAATCAACGCGATTCGGCGCGCGTAATCATATTGACAGAGAGAAAGCGCCAGAGAGAACCGAATCGAAAAAGTCGGCGTCGCGCAACGACGCGAGGGAACGACGCACGAGCGCGTTAGAAAATGCTCGGCGGAGTCGTAGAGCGACCGCGTTCGCGTCGCGTGGCGTTGGCGCGCTTACTAGGCGCGAACGTTAGCGTTCGCGATACGTAATGCGTCCGCGATCCATATCGTACGGACTTACTTCAACCATGACCTTGTCGCCCGGCACGACGCGAATCTTGAACTTGCGCATCTTGCCCGCTAGACGGCATAGCACGACGTGATCCAAATCGTCGATCTTAACGCGGAACGCGCCGCGTACTTCTTCAATAACCGTGCCGTGAAGCTCAATCGCCTCTTCTTTCGTTTTCTGTTCGCGATCCATACAATGTTCCTTACAATGGGGTCGGCTCGACTTGCGCGCGACGAACGTTCGCCGCGCGCCGACGACGAGCGCTAAAACATTCCCCTTATTATACCGCCTTCCCTCGATTTGACAACCCCCGCGCGCTCTCGCCGCGCGCCCCCTTTACTTGACCGTGCTCTTGCGTATAATTAGCGTTTTGGACGTCGTTTCGCGCCGATTCGACTCGGCGGCGAGCAAATGGAAACGCTTTACGGTTGAGAAGTCGTCGCAATGGATCGCACCCCTTATCAAGAGCAGATTATTAAACGATACTACGAGCATAAGCCCGAGATTATGATCCAAAAACTCCAGGAATTGACTACGGATCTCTATCTCGCGACTACGCCCAAAAAACGCGAACAGCTGTGGAAGCGCGTCGCTCTCGCGCTCTCCAATCTTAAAGTGCCGCAGACTCAGATCGACGCCATCCTTGCGCAGAACGATCCCGTCGTACTGGCGCGATTCCTCGAACGACGCGAAGGGAATAAATAACATGTCCGATACGATTGCCAGTTCCGCCGACGACTTCCAGGTCGATAAGCCGCGCATTGAACGCGCCGTGCGCGAGATCCTACTCGCTATCGGCGAAGATCCCGAGCGCGAAGGACTCCTCGAGACCCCGCAGCGCGTCGCGCGTATGTACGCCGAGCTCTTTCAAGGTCTCTCCCAGGATCCCGCGCTCCACTTGCAGAAGTTCTTTACCGAACGCTATGACTCCATGGTCGTCGTTAAGGACGTCGAGTTCCATTCCATGTGCGAGCATCATCTTCTTCCCTTCGTCGGCAAGGCGCACATTGGGTATATTCCGCAAGGCAAGGTCGTCGGACTCAGCAAGCTCGCGCGCGTCGTCGAGACGGTCGCGCGACGACCGCAGCTCCAGGAGCGCATGACCGAAACGATCGCGGAACTCCTCATGAACGAACTCAACGCGCTCGGAGTCGGGGTCGTCGTGGAAGCGACGCACTCGTGCATGACGCTACGCGGCGTTCGCAAGCCTGGCTCGCTGTGCGTAACCTCGGCGCTCCGCGGCTCGTTCCGATCCAATCCGACGACGCGCGCCGAATTCCTGAATTTGGCTATGCCGCGTTAGTTCCCACCAGCGCGCCGAAGGACGCCCCGATGACACGAACCTCCTCTTCCTCAGCTTCTTCAGCGCCCTCGCGCTTCGATCTGCGCGAAATCTATCGACCGATCGAGCGCGAGCTCGCGACCGCGACCGATACGCTGCGCGCGCGCCTTGGCGGCGGCGACGCGACGCTCGACGGCTACCTCGACTATACGTTTCAGCTTGGCGGCAAGCGTCTGCGCCCAGCGCTCCTCTTGCTTGCGGCTCAATCGTGGGGTGGCGTCGAACGGCGTTGCTATCTCTGCGCGGCGGCGCTCGAAATGATCCACACCGGTTCGCTCGTGCACGACGATATTTTGGACGGCGCGCGATTTCGTCGTCAGCTTGAAACGGTGAATACGAAGTGGGACTCGCACCGCGCGGTCCTAATAGGCGACCTTCTCATAACGCGCGCGTTCGATCTTATTTGCGAATGCGACGACAGCGTGATCTTTCAGAAAGTCTCGCAGTACTGCCAGGCGACGGTGGAAGGCGAACTCTTCCAGACGGACGCGATCGGCAATTTTGAACTGACGGTCGACGACTACCGTCGCATCGTAGGTGGTAAAACGGCGTCGTTAATCGAATGCGCGACCTTTTTGGGCGGGTATCTCGCGGGCGCGCGCGACGCCGAGCTCGACGATTTCGCGCGGTTCGGTCGCACGATAGGAATGGCGTTTCAGATCGTGGACGACGCGCTCGATCTTATTGGCGACGAACGAACGGTCGGCAAGACGCTCGGCTCCGACCTTGCGAATCAGAAGGAAACCTTGCCGCTCATTCATTATTTTCAGAGCGCGTCGTCCGGCGAGGCGGCGGCGTTGCGCGCGCGACTGGCGAACGGCGTTACGAACGCGGATCGCACGGAGATCGCCGAACTTTTGCGCGACGCGGGCGCGGTCGAAGCGTCGTACGCGGACGCGGAAGCGCTGATCGCGGACTCGCTCGAACTCCTAACAAGCCTCGAAGAGCGCGGTCGAAAGTTAGGACGTCCCGTCAATGGCGACTCTTTCGCTTCCTTGGCGTCTCTGGCGCAGTTTGTCGTTCAACGGAATAAATAAGTAGGTCATATTCTCGTAACAAGTAGTTTCTATTTTTTACGACGCGGAGTCGCGTCGAGACATGGAGGATTAGTATGGCAAAGGTAGCGAATTATCCGCTCGAAAGAACGGAGATAGCGGGCGTTCCCGTAACGCGTTTGGCAACGGAATTCGGCGGCACGCCGATCTACGCGTACGACGCGGCGAAGATAGCGGAACGTTACGCGGACTTGAAGGATTTCGGCGTGGTTCGGTTTGCTCAGAAGTCGTGCTCGAATCTCGCGATTGTTACGCTATTGCGCCGCCTTGGGGCGAAGGTCGACGCGGTTAGCGCGGGCGAAATTCAACGCGCGCTCGCGGCGGGCTACATGCCGTCCGAGATAGCGTACACGGCGGATATTTTCGACGCGGACGCGCTCGATCTTGTGGTCGGAGACGCCTGGGGCTGCGTAGTGAACGTCGGATCGCCGGACATGATCTATCAGCTAGGGACTCGCTTGGGCGATCGCGCGCGCGGGTTTGAATTGACGCTGCGCGTCAATCCCGGATTTGGACACGGTCACAGTCGCAAGACGAACACGGGCGGCGAACTTTCGAAGCACGGGATCTGGTACGGTCAGATTCACGATTGCGTGCAGACGGCGGAGCATTTTGGAATGAACGTAACGGGTCTGCACATGCATATCGGTTCGGGCTCCGATTTCGAACATCTGCAGACGGTTTGCGACGCGATAGAATCGATTGGTTTGGCGATCGGCTCGCGGATTAAGACGGTTAGCTGCGGGGGCGGCCTTCCGATTCCGTATTGTAGCGGCGAGGAGTTTATCGATCTTTCGCAGTTTACGTCCCTTTGGCATGCGACGATCAAACGCTTGGAAACGGCGTACGGTCACCCCGTCGAGCTTGAAATCGAGCCGGGTCGGTACCTGGTTGCGGAGAGCGGCTATCTCATCGCGCAGATTCGTTCGATTAAGAAACAAGCGGACACGCTGTTTTATCTCGTCGACGCGGGCTTTACGCACCTCGTTCGTCCGATGGCGTACGGGAGCTATCACCCGATTTCGCTTGCGCGCAACCCCGAGAACGCGTCGATTCCTAGCGGCGAGGTCGACGCCGTCGTCGGCGGTCCCCTTTGCGAATCTGGCGACGTTTTTACCCAAAAAGAAGGGGGGTACGTCGTAACGCGTCGTCTGCCCTCCGCGAACGTCGGCGACTACCTCGTTATCGAGGTCGCGGGCGCGTACGGCGCCGCAATGGCGTCGAACTACAACTCGAAGTTCCTGGCGCCGGAGGTTCTTATCGAGTCGGGCGTTCCGCGTCTGATTCGTAAAAAACAGTCGTTCGAGCATTTGATTGCGAACGAGCTCTTCTAACGTTAGCGCCTTGTCTTGACGACTATAATAACGCCAAAAGGGCCTGGCGAACGTCTAATGTTCGCTAGGCCCTTTCGTTATTTCTCAGTAAATCTTTCCGCGCTATTCCTGATCCGTTTGCGCGTCTTTGTCGACCTCTTCGACGTTCTCGTCGGCGCGATCGTCGACGTCTCGCCTAGAGCTCTTTTTGAAGTATTCGATTTCTTTGAGTCCCAGCTTCTCGGCGAAGAGCGAGCCGGGGAACTGCTTGATCGCCGTGTTGTATTCGCTCACGAGGTCGTTGTAGCGTCCGCGTTCGGTCGCAATGCGATTTTCCGAACCGGCGAGCTCGTCCTGGAGACGCACGTAAGTTTCGTTCGCCTTGAGTTCGGGATACGACTCGACGACGGCGAAGAGTCTCCTCATGGACCCGGCGAAACTCTCTTCCGCGACGGCGGCGTCTTCCGGATTGCTTGTTTCGAGGAGTCTTGCGCGCGATTCGGCGACCTCGGTAAAGACGTCCTCTTCGTGCGTCGCGTATTCTCGAGTTATTTCAATGAGTTGCGGAATGAGTTCGTCGCGTCGTTGCAACTGGGTTTCAATGTGCGCCCACTGCTTCTCGCAACGCTGTTGCATTGCGATGAGCGAATTCCGCACCGTTACGCCGCCGACGAAAAAGACCGTACCGATTATGATAACGAATACGAGGAAAGCTAGTAGTTTGTTCCTAAGCACAAGAACGTCCTCCCTTGTAAAATCAATGCGTTCGCTCAAACTTCGAGCGCTACTTCATCGGCTATTATATTGACCTTTGCTAATTTTTGCAAGCTCAATTTCCAATCGCCGCGCAATTTCAAATTGGGGAGTTCCGTCGACGCCGATTATTTAAAACGGCAAATTTAGACTACCAGCCTCCCGACGCGCCGCCGCCCCCGGAACTGCCGCCGCCCCCGCTGAAGCCTCCTCCTCCGCCGCTACTAAAGCTTCCTCCTCCGTCCCCGCCGCCTCCTCCGCCGCCACTGCCGCCGCCGTTGCCGCGAAAGCCTCCGTTATCGAGTAGACCGCCGTATGTGCAGAACCAGCCGAGAAGTTCGTTTGCCTTAGCGATCGGGGCCCAGTACAGTTTGCCGAGCGGGGGAATAAAAGACGTCAGTACGAACCAAAAGAGATTCAGCGGCATGTAAAAACAAAAGAGAATGAGCGGGAGAAAGCCGAAGAAAAAGCAACCGGCGCCGAGCGCCTTTTCCCACCAGGTCGGCTCTTTTTTTTCCGGCTCGCCTGGTTCGTCCGGCGAGGCGTCCAAAACGAACTTCTTTAGCGCGTCGATTGCATGAAGAATACCGTCCGCGTAACGTTCCTCCCTAAAATATGGTCCCATTTGCCGAAGAACGTCCCCGGCGCGCGCGTCGTTTACATATCCTTCGTAACCGTATCCGACGTCGACGCGGAATTTTCTCGCGTCCGGCAAGATCGTGAGCAGAAGCCCGTCGTCGCGCTCCTTGTCCCCGGGCTTCCACGCGTCGAATAGCGCCTGACCGACCTCTTCAATCGTCTCCGGCGGCGTCGGAAGAATTGCGACGATCATTTGACCTTTCGTCTCTTGCTCGAATTCTACGAGAGACGCGACGACTTTATTCGCGTCTTCCTGAGAGAGCAGTCCGTACTGATCGACCAGTCGTCCCGTAAGCTCGGGCGCCTCGAACGCGCGCGACGTCGGAGAAATCGCGAACGATAAGAGCGCCGCGAGAAGGAGCGCTAGCGAACGAACGACGTTTGCGAAGGATAAGCTCGACATGTCGACTTCCTTAAAAAAACGGCGCCGCGACGCGACGTCGCGACGCCTGAAATAATCCGACGGACGAAATCGTTAGCCAAGCCAGTCGAGCGTTTCCGGCAGCGGCGAGCCGAGATTAACGCATCCCGTCTCCGTTACCGCTACGAT